>JAISMJ010000131.1 GCA_031276815.1 Treponema sp. | reverse complement strand
AGGGTGCCGGACGAAACGCCGATTTCCCGCGCCATTTTGTTGAGCGTCCATTTCCCGCTCTCCAAGAGAGCCATTACTTTTTCATAGACACTCTTGACATTTTCCGCTTTGTGTTCCATTCCGACCGTGTATCTTCCGCGTGTATTTCAGCGCGTGTCCGGTATTCGCCTTTATCGAACTCCGTCTTGCGTTTGCGGTAAGACGCCAACACCTCTTTTTTACCTGCACGTTTTTTAGTGACCGTTTCCATGTCCTACCCAACGTCTCCCGTGTATTCCGTCTGATAGGCGTCATACAAAAACGTCCTATCCGGCAAACTAAACACATGGACAACGCCGCGTTTATCTAGCGGCACGCGGATTTCAACGTTCTCTCCGACATGCTCGATATTCTCCGCGCTGCCCTGCGGGAAGTACCACGCGCCGTCATGTTTCACGCCGTTGCGTTGTACCACCTTGACATACCGGAACGCCCACAAATGCCGCGCAATCTCATGCGGTATCTCCCACTTTTTCCAGTTGGCGTATTCCTTCCAGCAGAGGAATCGTTACGCGAAACTATTGCGCCCTTTGCGGGCGCGGGGCTTGAAATGCCGCACGCCGGTAGCGCCCTTGACTTTTTTGGGAATTGCAGTATTATTAAGAATATAAATAGAGGAGTTTATGTATGGCATTAAACAAAGAAGAAATAACGTCCATCATCACAAAGTACGGTAAAAATGAAAAAGATACCGGCGATTCGGAAGTCCAGATTGCGATTTTGACTGGACGCATCAACCAGCTCACGGAACACCGCAAGTTATTCAAGAAAGATAAGTCTAGCCAACGGGCGATGTCGATTCTGGTTAGTAAACGCCGCCGCCTGCTCAAGTATGTTCAGCGCGCGGATCTTGAAAGGTACCGCTCAATTCTCAAGGATTTGGGTCTCAGAAAGTAATACTATATGCAAAAAATATCTATACAAATCGCCGGTAAAGAACTAACGCTGGAAACCGGCAGAATCGCAAAACAGGCGAACGGCGCTGTTTTTGCCCAGTACGAAGGCTCCGCGGTTATCGCCACGGTGTGTTGTTCGGAAGACGCGGTTACCGGACTTGATTATGTGCCGGTAACGGTTGATTATAATGAAAAATACTATGCGGCGGGAAAAATTCCGGGAGGATTTATCAAGAGGGAAGGACGCCCGAAAGACAAAGAAATCCTCGTATCCCGCCTCATCGACCGCCCTATGCGCCCGCTTTTTGAGAAACGTTTCGGACGGGAAATCCAGATCGTGCCGACAACGCTTTCGACCGATCAGATCAACCCCCCGGACATGCTTGCCATTATCGCCGCGTCCGCGGCTGTGTGCATTTCCGATATACCGTTTAACGGACCTATCGCGGGCGTACGGGTGTGTCAGGTGGACGGCGAGTTTATCGTGAATCCTACATACAATGAAATTGAGCGGTCAACGCTTGAGATCGTGATTGCCGGTACCAAAGACGGCATCACTATGGTAGAAGGCGGAGCGAAAGAGGTAAGCGAAGAGGCGCTGATAGAAGCGCTTGAAAAGGCGCATACCGTCATCATCGAATTGTGCGAAGCGCAGGAAAAGCTGCGCTCTCTTGCCGGAAAAGAGAAACTCCCGCTCACCGAGAGTATTGATGAGCTTCTCCACGCATCCGCTATCCGCGCGGCTGCGTTTCCCAAATTACAGGAAGCCTGTTTCAAAGCCGGTAAACAGATGCGGCGCGCGGCAATCCATCAGGTGAAAGCCGGCCTTAAAACCCGCTATGAGGAACAGCTTGCCGATGAGACGCAGGCGAAACTCTTTGACGCGCTGTTTGAGGATATGCAGTACGAGATACTCCGTTCCTCGATTCTCGATCACGGCAGGCGCGTTGATGGACGCGATCCTGAAACTATCAGGAACATTGACTGCGAAATCAACCTTCTGCCGCGTACGCACGGTTCCGCGCTCTTTACCCGCGGTGAAACCCAATCCCTCGCGGTTACCACGCTCGGTACCGTTATGGATGAACAGGTCTACGATGATATTGACGGCGACAAACGCGAACATTTTATTCTGCACTACAACTTCCCGCCCTATTCGGTGGGTGAAGTCGGACGTCTCGGAACCGGACGCCGTGAAATCGGGCATGGCAACCTTGCCCGCCGATCGCTGGAAGCCATGATCCCCAGCAAGGACTCGTTTCCCTACACAATACGGGTCGTATCGGAAACTATGGAATCCAACGGCTCTTCATCAATGGCAACCGTGTGCAGCGGAACCCTCTCCTTGCTCAACGCGGGCGTGCCTATGAAGAAGCCGGTTGCCGGCATTGCAATGGGACTCATCACGGACGGCGATCGGTACGCGGTGCTTTCCGACATTTTGGGCGAGGAGGACCACCTCGGCGACATGGACTTTAAGGTCGCCGGTACCGAAGACGGTATCACCGGTTTCCAGATGGACATCAAGATAGCGGGGCTTAACATTGAGATCATGCGGAAAGCCCTTGAACAAGCGAAACGGGGCAGACTCCACATCCTTTCCATCATGAGCCGTACTATCAACAAGCCGGCAGCCGGCATAAGCGAGTTTGCGCCCAAGATCGTTACCATGAAGATCGAAGTCGATAAGATCGGCGCGCTCATTGGACCGGGCGGTAAGACTATCAAAGCGCTCTGCGAGCAGTACCATGTTACCATTAACACGGAAAACGATGGTACGGTTACTATATACGGAAAAAACTCGAAAGATGCGGATGAAGCGAAACTCGCGGTTACCGGTATTGTCGCCGATCCGGAAGTGGGACGCATCTACACCGGCATTGTCCGGCGCATCAAGGAATTCGGCGCTTTTGTGGAGATTCTGCCCGGCAAGGAAGGATTAGTACACATTTCTAAACTTTCCCGCGATCATGTAACATCAGTTATGGACGTATTGCATGAAAATCAGGAAATTCCGGTGAAGCTTGTAGAAATCGATAAAATGGGGCATATCAACCTTTCCTATATTGACGCCATTGATCCTGACGGAGAAAAAAAGTTTCCCGCTTCCGGCGGATACTCCGGCGGAAGACAGTCGCACGACAGACCGAGAGGAGATAGACCTCCAAGACGGTTTTAGGGAGGGAACGCTTTAGGGACGGAAGAAGGCGCGGTTTCTATGACCGCCGGCTTCCGGTACCCATACGGTAACCCGCAATCTACTATGACATCATCCGTTCCTGTCGTTAAAATATGTAAAACTTCTCCCGCCATAGCGGGTGATGCGGCGCTGCCGCGATATGAGACGCCCGGAGCTGCGGGTATGGATGTTCGGGCGTTTCTGGCGGAACCGGTTATCATAAAGCCGCTGGAACGGGCGCGGATTCCAACCGCTCTTGCGTTGGAAATACCGGAAGGCTACGAGGCGCAAGTGCGTCCGCGTTCAGGATTGGCGTATAAACACGGCGTAACCGTGCTGAATGCGCCCGGCACCATAGATTCAGACTATCGCGGCGAGGTGTGCGTTATTCTTATCAATTTTGGACAGGAGCCGGTTACCATCCATAATGGCGACCGTATAGCCCAACTCGTGTTCGCGCCTGTAGTGCGGGTACTGCTTGAGGAAACTGACCGCTTATCGGAAACGAAACGCGGCGGCGGCGGATTCGGTTCCACCGGACGGTAGAACATGCGCCGTCGTCAATAACCGTACAGTACTAATAGGCGTCACGCTAGAGAAAATAGCTTTTCCCGTATCATGATTATCCTCCGCGAAGGCTGCCAGAAAGCTATCCCGATCATCCATCCCTAACGGACTCCAGTCCGCTGCAATGAGTAGCTCACTAGGCTTCAACCGGTTTGCACACATCAACCCATTTCTTGTTTTTACTATATTCATTAAGTTCGTCGAGAGTTAATTCAATCTCGGAATTACTACTGCCGCAGGCAGGGAAAACCGTCTCAAACCGTTTGAGCGATACGTCGAGATAGACATCAATCGTATCAGGAAGCGCAAATGGACAGATGCCGCCAACCGTGTGACCAGTCATGTTCAAAGCTTCTTCAGGAGTCAACATTCTTGCCTTAAATCCGAAATGCTCTTTGTATTTGTGATTATCAAGTTTCATATCTCCGGCAGTAACAATGAGCATACCTTTTCCTTCGCTATGTTTAAGCGAAATACTCTTTGCGATACGAGACGGAGTAACGCCCAAGGCGATGGCGGCTTCCGCTACCGTCGCGGTAGAAACCGGATTTTCGATAATATCTTTATCGCGATTCCAACGGGCTAAATAAGCCCGCACAGCCTCAATCGACATCTTCAACCTCGTTGAATACTAATACGATCTCTCCATGTTCATTTGCGGTAAAAAGATTAAGTTGACCGCTACTTATTTCCCAGCGAATTATCTTATCAAGATAGGCAAAATAGTCATGCTCTTTTAGAGCTTCAGGTTCTTGAAGCAGAGCCATTTTAGTACTGACGACTGCGCCAAAGGAAATATCATGGGAATTTCCCTGTTTATAATATCCATGATACGAATTCGGCGCGCCTTTCCCGCTCAATGCGCCATCAGCGAAGCGTAAAGTATACATATCCGCCATTCTCTGACGTTCTATTATTACTACGTCAGATTCACGTTTTACTTCGATCAATTCCCATGTTTTTTCCAGAACTTCCGAGAAATCTGCTGGATTAATACCTGCCTCCGATGCGCTCTGGACTGGTTGTCCCTCCTGTATACTGGGTTTACCCGCGCAAGAACCACATAGGCTGACGCCAAGAATCAATGTTGTAAAAATAATGCTGTTTTTTTTCAAGCCATACTCCTTATTTTATAATTATACTGAATTGTACTGTAAGTTTAAAGCTATAATTATTTGGGGTGTTCACGCAGGATATAAGGCATATAGGGCGTCCCAAAAAATCGGAAATGCAAACGGGACGTGTGTATTAGGGTAGTTATATCTTAATATAAAGAGATAATGATTCGCTATATAACTTTTCTAATATATTCTGTTCATTCATAGTATAAATTCAAACTCTCTGGCGTACATAAAAGCACTGCACAGACATGACATCAGTGATAGGCTGTGGGAAAAAATAAAAGACTTACTGCCGGGAGCGGCAGGTAAACAGGGTCGAACGGCTCATGACAACCGATGCTTTATCAATGCTGTATCCTGGATTTTCAGAACCGGCGTTCCTTGGAGAGATGTACCTCCTGAATACGGCGGCTGGAAACATACACACCGAAGGTTTTGCCGTCGGCGGGATAGGGGTGTCTGGAAAACAATAGCCGCTGAAGTTATCGGGGAAGTAGATACCGGGTGGCTTATGATAGACGCGACGTATAGCAAAGTCCATGCGGACGGATGCGGAGCGGTTGGAGGGAATCAAGCGATAGGGCGTACAAAAGGGGGCTCAATACCAAAGTCCACCGTGCTATAGATAAGAGGGGAAAGCCAGTACGTATCATAGTTTCAGCGGGGCGGGCGGCGGATTGCGCCAATGCGCCGCCCTTAATGGCAAGTGTATCGGTAAACGTCTTGATTGCCGATAGAGGGTATGACGTGAACCAGGTAATATACACAGCCCGTGCGGGAGGTAGTAAGGTAGTTATTCCTTCCAAGCGTAGCCGGAAGGTGGTAAGGACTTATGACAGAGAGCGGTATAAGAAGCGCCATCGTATAGAGAATGTATTTCGGTGGCTTAAACAGTGGAGAGGTATCGCCACTCGGTATGCTCAACGCTCTGATTCCTTTCTTGCCGCTCTCTATCTTAGATCTATCTTCCTTGTCTTTTGACGACACGCCCTAG
>JAISMJ010000125.1 GCA_031276815.1 Treponema sp. | reverse complement strand
CCGTCTATATTCCAAGGATCATGGCGGAGATAACACGGCGTTGTAACAATAACAATGAAATAGACAGTAGCGGTATCCCTGACTTTATAGGGATTGAGATAGGCGATTACATTGACGGGCTAGACTTGTCCGCGATCCCCGCGGAGAACGGAGGGGATGGGGGGCAGGCGTGGAACGGTACGTACAAATCTATCAGGAGTCAACGACGTATCAGATCAAGCGGTATAATGGGAGTCGGCATTAGTTGTGTCTGTCGGCGTGTTTGCCATTTTCTCCCATCATGGTAGGGCTAGCTTTACGGGAGTGGGTAGTGTCGGCGGGGTTTCCCCGCTTTCTGCGCCGTGTAACGGCGTCTCTGGGAGTCCCGCCCCCTTGTGGGGCGGGGGACAAGCGAAAGAGTGTACTATCCGCCACGGAGCGGCGTCGAAAAAAATCAGCGGAAAAGGGAAGAAAAAGATGGGGTAATGTAGAGCCGGCGAGGGCTGTCGAAATTAGAATTTTACCATAGCGCATGGAAACTGCGGGGTGAGTTGACCGGATTGCTCTTGCGGGATTTTTGGGCGCATAAGCGCGCAAGGAAAGATACCACAGTGGAGAACCACATGCCGGAAGGCTATTATGATGAAATAATAACGGAATTCGCGGAGAATATACGGAGATTGTTACGGAATCTGCTGTGGAATATCACGGCGGGAAATACGATATATCCGACCAACGCGGAGGAGGCGGCGGCGTTATCAGACGGCGGCGATCATAAACTGTGAACAATTATTGCAAGAAATGCTCTATCGCGAAGATGTACTGCTGGTACCGGCAGTGAAATTTTTGCCCTATGTTGAGTAGATAGAATATGAAATAAAACTGCTCAAAGCCTGGCGGAAGGCAAACAACAAGATGCCAATGGAACAATGAGAGGATAGGGCGGGATACCGCGGCAACAAGAAGTTCTCCGTATTGCCTTTCTTCCATACATCCGCTATACTCATCACACTATGACCGATAATCTCGAATCCCTTTCAAACAGTATTCTCAGTCTTGATTTCGCCGCCAAAGGGTGTATCCTCTTTATTTTGATATGCTTCTTGGTTGTGTTCGCCGTGTTTTTTCTGTATACATACTATAAAAACAGCCTGCTTGCACAGTCTGCAGGAAAAAAAAAGCGCCTGCCCGTTGTCTTCGTATCAGTAGGGGAAACGTTTGGGAACATCATCAATACCTTTCTGGTTCCACTGCCCATTCTCGGAGGAATCATCGTTGCGGTGAGCCTGACACTCGGTATTTTCAAGACCGTTTCTGCGGTGAATGAGTTTATCGACAGGGAAAAAGAAATAAAGGCGCTGACCATAGCGATTAACTATCTGAATCAGAGCGACAAGGCGCTTGACGTGCGCGTACGCTCGGTTGTTGACGGCGCCGCTACCATCCGGCTTGACTATAAGGCGTCCGATCCTGATGATTCATCCACGCCTCCGGTCGAATGGACAAAGACCATAACGATTCACGGTACGGAAATCCATGTTGACTGCATGGTGTTCAATTTCAGCTATTCCGAAGTTGGAGCGGGCAGGCAGCGGAATATAGCGATTCCCTACCGTGTGTTCAGCAATAAGATCGCTGCGGTGGACGGCGTTTTTCTTTTTAGCGGAGACGCCGTTATTCCGGAAGAGGATGACTACGGCTTCATTCCGCGCATCTACCGTGAACGGCTTACAAAGTTGCTTACCGACCCGAATTATGCCCGCGATATGGGTATCCGTTCAGTGAACGGGAGCGATGTGTGGCGCGCCAATGTGCAGACGGGGGATCGTTTCAGGATCACGGTTGAGCAGACCGGCGGACTGACGCTGAAAATTCTTTGAACGCTCAATGCTAGGAGGGTATAAACCATGTATACAATCATTGCAAAAAAACGGCTTTCCGCAGATGTGTATGAAATCACAGTGGAAGCGCCACTGATCGCGTCTTCCAGAAAAGCCGGACAGTTTTTAATCGTGCAGCTTGATACGGAATACGGCGAGCGGATTCCGCTTACTATTGCCGATGCGGATGATAAAGAGGGAACAATTACTATAGTGTTTCAGGCGGTTGGCGCGACAACGCTTAAACTCGCGGCGCTTACCGTCGGCGAATGTATAGCGAATATAGCAGGACCTTTGGGAAATCCGACGCGCATCAAACGCTTCGGGCATGTTGCCTGCGTGGGCGGAGGCATTGGCGTAGCGCCGCTCTTTCCCATTATTCAGGCGATGAAAGCAGCCGGAAACCGCGTTACGGCGATCATCGGGGCGCGGACAAAAGAGCTTATCATCTTTGAAGACCGCATCCGCGCCTATGCGGACGATCTTGTCATCGTTACCGATGACGGGTCCGCGGGAAAAAAGGCGCTCGTAACCGAACCACTCAAAGCGTTGTGTTCGCAAGCGGCTAAACCCGCCATGAGCGTGGCGATAGGTCCGCCCGTTATGATGAAGTTCTGCGTCTTAACAGCAAAGGAATGTGACGTGCCGATTATGGTGTCCCTCAATACGATTATGATTGACGGTACCGGCATGTGCGGCTGCTGCCGCGTTACCGTCGGCGGGCAAACCCGCTTCGTGTGTGTGGACGGTCCGGAATTTGACGGACACAAGGTTGATTTTGACAATATGATGAAGCGCATGAACACATATAGAGAACGGGAAGAACGGGACAAACACCGGTGCAGAATTGAACTGGGTTTGGAAAAAGGCGCATAGCGTCGCATACCAATTATTGGTATCGGAGACAAGATACTTATTTAACGCAGAGCTTTTTTGTAAAAGCAATTATCTTCGTATGTATACCGACCAGCTTCACGATATAAAAAAATCAGACGGACATTAAAGGATAACCTGTTTATTTTTTCTTTATGTAAAGGCTAAAAGATGTTTTGCAGCGGCTACAAGACTTCCTGTAGCCCTCAAAAACCGGCTTCACGATATAAAAAAATCGGTGGATGTCCAGGGATAATTGCATTTGTAAAAAAGCGCAACTACAAAAACCACAATCGGTACTGCGTACTTGATCTTGCGAGGAAGAAACGCTGGACTGATTATTTCAGAACCCCACAAAGTGAAGAAAGACGGGAGTTCTGTCCATATCTTTCTATGACCCCCCCGTACCGGCGTATGTCTCTTCTAAAACACAAAGTTCCTTCCATCATACCATACAAATACGCCCGTATTGCCTTTTTCGTTATAATCAGGCGGGTTTGCGATTGTTTTTATGATATACTCGGCTGATTGTTCAGGAGTCAAATCGGCTTTCGGCGGTGCAGGACGAGTCTGAACCCAGCCGGGGTGGATGGCAAGCACCCGTATGCCGTTCTTTCCCAGTCGCCGCTGTAGCGTTACGCAGGCAAAATTAAGCGCGGCTTTCGCCATACCGTAATCCAGCCCGTTGTCGCGCCAGCAATGCCCCATACTGCCCGCTTCTGATGTTATGGCGTTTACTTTTGCCCCTTTGGAAAAAAACGGCAAAAAGACTTGTACCATACGCAGAAACCCAACCGCATTTACATTATAGGCGTTAAGCATATGTTCCGTGTCGCAGCCTGCGTCAATCGGTTCGTTGCCCTCCTTGTTTGTAGCGGTGGCGTTGCTGATGAGTATATCAATAAGTCCACCATGTTTGCGGATAACTGTTGCGGCGTTCTCCACCGATTCGCGGCTCGTTACGTCCAGCGCTACCGGAATGAGCGAGTCTTTCCATTCCGTTTTCAGTTGATTAATGTGATCTTTATTCACGTCGCGGCAGCTTGCAAAGACCGTGTATCCTTTCCGCAGGTACTGTCTTGCAAGCGCGGTTCCCAATCCCATTTCCCGTGATAAACCGGTGATAAATACCGTTTCCATCGTTTCATAATCCTCCCTTTATAATCATCTGTTGATAGTATAGCAAAAGGTTCGGATACATACAAGGTATGAATAGATATATTCACATTCTATAAAAAAGGTCCTGTTAGGTACGGTTTGCCAGTCTCTCACTAATGCTGTCTCTTTTTCATAACTTTCGATACAGGTCTCATAACAAATATACTGAATCCATAACTGAAAAATAATGTAACAATAGATACAATGATAAATTTTATAGATGTCGGAATAAATAATTGAGATAATATTAACGGAAATGTGAAAGGAACAACATAATGAACGAGGTACATATTATAAGAATTCTTTGCCATGCTCTTATTGACCATTGTAGGCCGGTTCCAATGCCTGTATGCCCAAGAAACAAAAAATCCCAAAAAAGAAAGAGTCCATAATGGGTAAAATGTACAAAAGGCTATTTTGGCCATCAAAACCGGTTCTTGTGACGAACCCAAATTTTTTAATACAATCATATTTAGTCCGAAAAGGCAAAAACAGATAATTGCCCATGCCCGCGATTTTCCTAAACCTTTATTGTCTGTAAACCATTTTCCAGAAAACGCGCGAACACCAAGCCCAAAAAAACAGCAATATATTACAATTTTTCCAGATTGGAATTGAATGATATTTCCTAATGAAAACCATCCGTTCCCCATGAATTCGGAATAAAACCTAAATCTTATAACACCGAATAATACTATCATCAAAATAGAGGAAATAAATAATGTTTTGAATATATCTTTTTCTGAATCAGCCGTTTTTGATTCATGATGATTTTGTTTTATTATATACGATTTCAGAGTATACAATAAAGCAAATACGATGAAAAAAAGCAATAGCAAAGAAATAAACCACATATATCTCTGATAGAAATTATCAGGCATATAATAATACGTTGACATATCCATCCAGCCGATGTAAAACTCACCGATTTTCTTCATACAAGACAGCCAATATTCTATAAAATTTTCCGTAGGCAAAGATTGTTCAATATGATTGGTCAAATAGTGTATATAATCAATAAGGGGCAAGATAGTTACAGTAATTATTATCCATGGCATCCCCAGTCGCTTTAATTTGTTCCTTATAAATTTCCATAACCCTCTCTTCTGTAAATCAGGAAGGACAAAATATCCAGCAATAAAAAACATTATTGCCATAAAAAATACATCGCAAAGAAACATAAAGAAATCAATAATGCCGTTGGGATTATTATCATGAAACGGCCAAAATTCAACAGCCGATCCATAACTTGCCCCCGAATGAAAAATTAGAACAAGAATGATAATCAGTGAACGGACATTATCTAAAAATATCAGCCTGTTAGAATTATTTATTGTCCTCATTTATGCTCCATTTCAAACATTTTAGCCACATTTCATATAACGCCCTACCTTCATCAGTTCTCTTTCTCTCTATCGCCCGCTATGTCTAAAAACCGTTTCTCCAGTTCATCCATGACTTTTTGCACCGTTTCTTTTCTATTGGTACGATAGTCCGTTAGATAGCCGGTTAGATTGATGGGAGGCGCCGCATTGATACTCACCTTGTACGGATGAATGAGTTTTCTTGTCTTAAAAATGCCTCCCATAGTACGGTTGGCAAAATCCCACAGGTTCTGCACATATTCAACCTGCTGATACAGAGGAGAACTCGCGGTAGGTACCGGCGCGTTACGGAGGTACCACACAAAATCAACGAGTTCAAGGTGGCGGCTCGCATACCACGCTTCACCCGCGGTAAGGTCCGCTATTGAACGATCGAGCCGCGCCATGCCGTCCAAAGACGCTTTGCCCGCAATGAATATCCGGTCCCAGCATATCTGCCGCAGATAGTACATTCTGGAAAAAACAGCGCCGTGTCTCGTAACATCAAGTATCTTTTCGGTACGGGCTATACATGTTTCTATAAGCGCGTCAACACGTTCCGCAAACGTATCCGCTTTTTGATCGGCTTGTATACCATACCGCTCCTCATTTTTCTCAAGGATACGTTCTCTGCATAGGAGCAGTCTTGTTACCAATTCCCCTTCTTTTTCACACCCTCCGAGATACCGCTCAATCTTCCGCAACAGTTTTTCCATTGCTTTCTTGCCCCGGCTGTCAAAATAATACTGAACAGAAACGGGAAGGATTTCAACCGGAGTCCCGCTTTTTTCGAGCCGTTCCGCCGCCGTAAAACCGATGCGGGTCGCGCCTTGTTCCAGATGGGGTATCCGGTCCGAAAAATAAGAAACCTGTCCTTCCGGGGCAAGGGCTACGGGATACGGACCGTCTATCAACGCTTTATAGATAGATTCCATGCTATGCGAGTCTAGCTTTGCATGGTACACAGGCATAGCGCCCATTCTTGGAAGAATAAAGCGGGCAAGCGCGCCGCCCCAGCGCAAGACTTCGTAGGCATACACAAAACGAAGATGCGGTTGAACCGTATATACAACGCCCGCTTTCCGCGCAAATTTCTTGAGACGGAACAAGGTGAACCATCCCAGTATGTGCGGCTCCGCGCCGTTTGGGTGCAGAAAGGCGGCGATACAGCGGCTTTCATGCTTGAGCGCGCGTCTGAAACTTTCGATTAGGTGCGATTCATGCCGCAATCCGATTGCCGCGCCGCCGATAAACCCGCGCAGATACAGGCGTCCAATCAGGCGAAACAACAACCGCATCCACGGGGCGACGTGAGAGTCGGGGACAATAATATCGGGCGCAGCCTTGGTTACGGGCTGCATATAAGGTTTATACATGGCAGCGGACATTCGATTCCTTTATTGCTCTTTCTTCTTACTCTTGAAGAATTTATAAAACAACAGAAGTATCCCGTAGTATATATACAAAAATACCCGTAAGAAATACAAAGGTTTTTTGAAGCAACATTCGACCCATTCGAGACCGTGCTTGAACACATAGTCAGTCGGATGGCGTCTCTTGTTCGCAAAGACATCGTATATATCGCTGCACCAGAGCCGGATACCGGGACCCAGTTTATCGCATTTTCGCCGTATCCACAATTCTTTCCCGTGAACGCCTTTTCCAACCAGCAACAGGGATGGAGCGGCTTTTCGTATGGCTTGGAGAACAGCCCCTTCTATGTTTTTCCTGAAACGCCCTGTATAACGCCCCACAATGTGCAGGCGCGGAAAGGTTTTGCTGACGTTCTTTTCGGCTTTTTCAAGAACTTTCTTTCTTCCGCCCATGAGGTACACGGACTGTTCACGATACTCAAGGATAGAAAGAATAGCGATGATGAAATCAAACGGCAGGTAACGAACCGGTTCTTTACCGGTTAAGAACCGCGCTCCACTGATTATACTCCGTGATATGGGAATAACCGCATCCGCTTCAAGCACATAGGAGCGGTATTCACCGTTCCGCCTTGCCCGAAGCAAATCCCACAGGGATAGCAGTACGATATATCCGCCTTCTCCGTTTTCCAGCAGAGTACCGGTAACGGCGGCTAAATCCTCTTTTTTTACAATGTCTATCGGCACATTTAACAGATGTATCCGTTCTTTTGTTTGAGTTGTCTGAGTTACAACGGTTTCGGTATCCATTCCGTATTCTCCAAAAGTAAGGCGCGAATCGCCGCGGCCGCATATACGGCGGCGGTTTCGGCTCTAAGCACGCTCGCCCCTATGACAAGGGGTTTGAATCCCGCCTGTATGAGCCGCTCCGCTTCTTCAGGGGAAAACCCGCCTTCGGGACCCACAACGGCGGCGACAAAATCGGGGTTTCCCGCAAGATACCGGTGAAACCCGCCTCCGGTTTCAAGCGGCTCTTGATGAAGCAGTATGCCGGACGGGTTGGCATACCGCATAGCAGTCGTTTTCCAATACGCAAGCGCCCCGTCAAACGTGCGGACATCGCTGATACCGGTCTCAACATCAGACCCGCTTTGCTGACGCGCTTCTTTCACGATCCGTTTCCACCGTTTTACTTTTTCAGACGCTCGTTCAGTCTCTTTCAGTTTCGGCACGGAGTACGCGGAAACAAAGGGAATAATCTCCGTAACGCCGATTTCCGCGGCCTGCCGTATGATGCGGTCTATTGTAGCGCCTTTAGGCAGCGCCTGAAAAAGGGCTATGGGGGGCAGCGGCGCGACCGCCATCCGCCGGACAGACGCAAGACACTCGCATATAACGGCATTGCCGCCGCCGCCGCGTATTGACTGTACCAGCGCCCGCGTCTCGGTTCCATCCGGTAAAAGCGCCGTGAACACGTCGCCTTCGCTTAACCGTCTGACTCGCACGAGATAGTGGTAATCATCACCGGTTAAGCGTACTACCCCGCAGTCATCAGGCGGATTCGGCAAAAGGAACCGCTTCATGACGCCGCCGTCATTCCCTCTTTTTCAGCCTCGTCCTGAAGCTGTTTAAGGGTCTTTGTACCCTGCATAAGCCGCTTGTACGATCCTCCGTTGAGGATATTCACCGCTTCCTGTAGTTGGACATCGTACTCAAGATCATACGCCGGCGCAATCGCGGTACGGATCTGCTCGTTTCGGATGAGAAGACGCAGCAACTCCGCGTTAAGGGAATATTTCGCGCCTAATCGCGCGGCATAGGCGTTTATTTCCGCTGATGAAAGATTCGGATGCTCTTTTACATACGCCGGAATCTCATTCGCCTCAATAAGCGCCTTGAGGCTTTCCATGTCATTCTCCGTGAATTCGGGTACCGGCACTTCCTTATCCGGCGGAATGCCGCTCCCGTCAATATTCACATCGCTCGGCGTGTAGTACCGCGCTACCGTGATTTTGAACCCGTCCTGCTTGCCCTGTATCGGGAAGACCTGCTGTACCGAGCCTTTCCCATACGATGTTACGCCGACAAGGTACGCCCTGCCCCTGTCTTTTAACGCGCCCGCGACAATCTCCGATGCGGAAGCGGAAGCGTTGTTAATCAGTACAATAACCGGCATATCATCAGGAACCGCGGTATTTTTCTTGGCATAAAAGACGCGGTTTTCGGACGGAAGGCGCGACTTGGTGCTGACGACAACGCCGCCGTCTAGGAACAGATCGCACACATCAACCGCCGCATTGAGGAGCCCGCCGTAATTGTTACGCACATCAAGAATAAATCCCGTGCAATTATGCGAATTAAAGTACGTTATCGCCTCTTTCGCCCGTTGCGCGGTCATTGGGGTAAACGTAAGGAGTTTGAGGTAGCCCACGCTGCCTATCATGGCGTATTTTGCGGTTGGCACTTCAATAATGGCTCTGGTAATCGACACCGGAAATTCGATGCTCGTTCCCCGCCGGATAAGCACCGTAACCGTCGTACCGGGTTCGCCGCGCAGACGGTCAAGCACTTCGTCCATCGTGAGCGTATCGGTCGGCTCATTGTTGATTTTGATAATGAGGTCTCCGGGATTGATACCGGCTCGCCAGCCGGGCGTATCCTCCATAGGAGCGGCTACTTCCACGTACGGGGGATTTCCATTTCTCTCCTCAACCGGTTTTGAAATATACAAGCCCACGCCCCCAAAGTTACCTGAAGTCGTGTCGCTTAAATCCATCATATCCCGCGCTGGCAGGAATACCGAGTGCTGGTCGCCGAGCGCGCCGAACATGCCGTTCATGGCTCCCTCGTAAAGCTCTTGGGGATCGACCTCATCAACATAATGGTTTTGAATAAAATCAAATATCTGTTGTATTATTGAGGCGTATTGCCGTGAGTATTGATTTCCCTGCGCGTCCGCATAAGAAACCGGCGTTACTATCAAGATAACGCCTAATCCAATGGTAGAAAGCCACCAAAGAAGAGCCGGCATGTTTATTATAGAAAGAAAGCTGTGTTTCCGCATGACGCCTATTGTAAGGAAATTGCGCCGGATAGTCAACGCCTCTTTTGATAGAGGCGATATTAGAACATACGCGCCTATTATAAAGCGGAAATACGGTAATCGCACAAGATTTTTTCTCATTATAGCGATATATTATAAAGCAAGCAAAAAGAGGTAACGCTCCAACGCTCCACGCCGAGGCGGGGGATGCAAGGGGGCTAGCCCCCTTGCGATAAGGAGTACATACTATGAAAAAGTATAGTAGCGTGATAATCACGGCGGCGCTGTTCGTGTGGGCGGGCGTCGCGGGGATTCAGGCGCAGACGACGCTGAAGGAAGCGATAGCGGCTGCGGCGGGAGATGTGCAGCGGAAGATTCCGGCGGGGGCGGCGGTCGCGCTGCCGTCTTTCAAGGGTCCGGCTGAAACTGACGTGAAACTTGCGGACTACGCGCTGGGGGAACTGACCGCGGCGCTGGTGAACGGGGGGCGGCTGAAAGTCGTGGAGCGGCGGGAAGCGGACATGCGGCTGGTCAAGCAGTCGCTTGAGTTTGACGCATCGGGAGACGTGAGCGATGAGTCGGCGCAGGGAATCGGGCATTTTCTGGGAGCGGAGTATCTGATTACTGGTTCGCTGATAGACGCGGGGAGCGCGTACCGGCTGCGAGTGGAGACGGTGAAGGTGTCGAGCGCGGAGAAGGCGCAGGCGTATGCGGCGGATATAGCGAAGAGCGATTCGCAGACGGCGCTGCTGCTGGCGCGGTCCGCGCCGCCGGCGTGGACGCAGCCAACAGGGAGAGGCGGCACGTACACAACGAGCGATACGGGGGTATATGTGGGGATCGTGTCATTCGGGCAGAACGCGGAGGAGATAACCGGAGGGGCTCCGGTGTTTCTGGACGAAGCGGGGCTGAAGCGGCTGACCGGACTGCTGGACACGCGGTACCAGCGGTCGGCGCGTCAAGGGACGGCGCTGTACTACGGGGTTCACCGCGCTCTTGCGTCTTTGTCGGCTAATGCGCCGTATTATCCGGAGAACCTGTATTCGGTGAACGTGTTCACGTTTACGGACGGGCTTGACAACGGGTCAACGAGTCTGGGGCTGGGCATGCTGGAAGGCATGGACTTTCGCGGGGAGCCGGCAGAGCTGTATCGCGGGTATATCAAGGGGCGCATAGCGAACTACCCTGTGGCGGGGATTCCCATAACGGCGTATTCCGCGGGGGTGAGGGGGAGCGATGTGAGCGATGTGGGGGCGTTCCGGCGGTCGTTACAGGACATCGCAAGCGCGGACGGGAACTTTTACGAGCTGACGGACTTCGCGCAGTTGAACAGCAGGTTCGGGAACATAGCGAGTTCGCTGACGATCACGAGCGAGACCATGACGTTCAGCATGGTAACGCCGGGGTATCCGCGGGGGACGGTGATACGGATGACGTTTGACGGGAAGGACGCAGCTTCATCGGGGAAGTACCTTGAAGGGACGGTTGCGCTGACAGAGGACCGGAGCGGGTATGTGCTGCGGGACGTGAAGTACGTTGGCGGGATCAGCTCGATGAGCGGGAGCGAGGTGTATGGGATACTGGACGGGACGGAGGTGAGGTATCAGTTTGTGGATTTTCACGGGTTTAGCGGGGGAGCCGGAGGGTTGAGCCAATGGACGCGGAGCGGGAACACGTGGCAGAAGAACAGCGAATATCAGGCAGCGGACGTGGTGAAGACGACGAGGGAGTTCCGGTCCGCGGTGGTGTATATTGCGCTGGACAGCAGCGCGTCTTTGTCGGACAGTGATGTACGGACGATACGGGAGGGGGCGAAGCGGTTTATTACAACGCTGTATGAGCGGTCGACGGGGAAGACGGCGGGTTCCGCGCCCGGCGCCGCGGCTCCGGCTCCCGCGGTTCGGACGGCGCCCGCGGGGATGGCGCTTGTGCCCGCGGGGACGTTTATGATGGGGAGTAATGACGGGGAGGACAATGAAAAGCCTGTGCATCGCGTAACCATAAGCAAGCCGTTCTATATGGGCGTGTATGAGATCACGCAAAAGGAATGGCGGGATGTGATGGGGACGACCATAGCGCAACAATGGGCTGCGGCAGGGTTTAGCGGTTCTCCCACACGAGGTACGGGAGACAGTTACCCCATGCACTGTGTGAGCTGGCAAGAAGCGATAGAGTACTGCAACCGGCGGAGCGTGAAGGAAGGGCTGACGCCCGCATACAGCGGGAGCGGGAACGCGATACAATGCGACTTCAACGCGAGCGGGTACCGGCTGCCGACCGAGGCTGAATGGGAGTGGGCTGCGCGCGGCGGGGGAAAGGACCCGCTTGAGTATACGTATTCGGGGAGTAACAGCGCGGATTCCGTCGCGTGGTATTATGATAATAGCGGAAGCGGTACGCATAGTGTGGGGACGAAGAAGGCGAATAGTCTTGGGCTGTACGACATGAGCGGGAACGTGTGGGAGTGGTGCTGGGACTGGAAAGGTTCGTATGGGAGCGCTGCCGTAACTGATCCATTGGGCGCCGCTTCGGGCAGCTACCGCGTGGCACGCGGGGGGAGTTGGAACGACATTATGCAGATCGTGCGCTCTGCCGACCGTATCAGCTTCGCTCCGACGTCTCGGAACTACTTTCTGGGCTTCCGCGTGGTGCGCCCCTGAATTCCGCGTTGCGCTGGCGGGGCGTTCCCTTTAGTCCGGCGGGGCGTTGCGGGGGCGCGGGTTCGCCCCGCTGATGCGGGGGATGCAAGGGGGCTAGCCCCCTTGCACAATTCTTGCGTATTGTAGAAAACCCTTAATTCTTATGGGCGGGCGGCAGACACGCGCCCGCGTTAGTGTGAGCCTAACAGGCTGGGTAGGTCAAGGTCAGACCTCGAAGCTGGGTAGGTCAGACCTCGAAGGCGGGTGGGTCAGACCTCGAAGGCAGGTAGGACAGACCTCGAAGCTGGGTAGGACAGACCTCGAAGGCGGGTAGGACAGACCTCGAAGCTGGGTAGGACAGACCTCGAAAGCTGGGTAGGTCAGACCTCGAAGGCGGGGTAGGTCAGACCTCGAAGGCAGGGTGGTCAGACCTCGAGCTGGGTGGGTCAGACCTCGAAGGCAGGGTGGGTCAGACCTCGAAAGCTGGGTAGGTCAGACCTCGAAAGCTGGGTAGGTCAGACCTCGAAGGCAGGTGGGTCAGACCTCGAAGCTGGGTAGGTCAGACCTCGCTATCGGCTCCCTGCCCATGTAGCTGCCAGCTCCATGGGCATGTAGTTGTCGGCTCCCTGCCCATGTACGCGTCGGCTCCCTGCCCATGTAGTTGCCGGCTCCCTGCCCATGTACGCGTCGGCTCCATGGTCATGTAGTTGTCGGCTCCCTGTTCGTTTTGTCAGGACTGCGGCGACTGCTTTATATTTTCTGATTATGCTGCTATACTAACCTTAAACTAATGTTATTTTAAGGAGTATTTCGTGAAGAAATTATGTGTTATTGCGGTTTTATTGGTATTCGGTCTCGTTTCCGGACTTGCTGCTAACGGAATAGTGGAGCGCGACGGGCAGGCTTATGATCTTGATATGCTCAATGCGCTCTATGCGCTGGAATATGTGCGGGCGGGCAGCTTTGCTATTGATGAGCCGGTCATTATAGCGCCCAAAACCCATGATAATGCTACCTTCAAAGAGGGCGTCTGGTATTGGGGCGTTCCCGGCATGGTGCGCGCAGCAAGAACCCTTTATGCCGGCTCTACCCTGCAATTTACCCTCCAGACCTGGGAAAATAGCGGGGAGGAACAGATCGGGGATGAGGAGCAGTTACCAAAATGGTTAAAAGCCCGTTACTCAGGAGAACCGCTCACCGTTACGCCTGAACAGTTGTATACCTTAGTCGGCACGTTTTCCTTTGTTGAGGGGAAAGCCGCCATCACGTTCAAATACATAGAACCTTTTGATGAGAGTCTGTATTTTGATAATTTTTCCGGTTATGCGGATAAAGAGGACGGAGAGGACGATACGAATGCGGATATAGCCTACTACAAAGCGCTGCTTGAGGACGATCCGGATAATGCGACAGCCCATAACAACCTTGCCTATACCTATGCGCTTAACGGCGAGCCGGAGGCGGCGCTTCCCCATATTACCCGTGCCATGGAATTAGTTACCGATCCGGATACGCTGCCTGTATTTTTGGATACCAGAGGCTATGTGTACTTCCTTTTAGGCAGATACGATGAGGCGCTCGCTGATTATAACAGCGCCTTGAGCCATCCGGCTTACTCAGACGCCAATGCCGCGGAAACCTATTACCACCGTTCCCGTGTTTATGCCGATAAGGCACGGGCAGACCTGCATAAGGCGCTTGAATTAAATCCTTCGTATGATGAAGCGGCGCAAAAACTGCAAGACTTGGGTGCGGATTGAGCAACAGAACCCCTTTGCCCTTTGCTCCTGCCGTAGTCTGGACAAGGGGCAAAGGGGAATGAATGCGCACGTGCGTTAAAAGAGTTTTCGTGAGTCCAGCAGTATCGTTACCGGTCCGTCGTTGGTGTATTGCACCGCCATTTGAGCCTGAAAGACTCCGGACTCACAGTGCAAACCATGGCTGCGAATATCTTCTATAAAGTCTTCGTAGAGTTTTTTCGCGAGAACCGGCTTTGCGGCGCCGCTGTAGGAGGGGCGCCGTCCGGTGCGGGCGTCTGCTAAAAGGGTGAACTGCGACACAACCAGCACTGATCCGCCGGTATCCTGTACCGATAGATTCATTTTGCCATCAGTATCATCACATATCCGCATACTACAGACCTTGTCTGCCAGATAGCCGGCGTCTGCGCCGGTATCGCCTTCTGCGACGCCTAGATAGACTAAGAGTCCTTTTTCAATACGACCGGTTACTATTCCGTCAACGCTGACCTGTGCGTTGTATACCCGCTGAACAACTGCTCTCACCATATTCCTCTCTTATAACTCACCTTGAGGTAATCTCATGCCCTTCACCGAGGATAGAATCTTTGTCCTCTGGAGAACAAGAGGTCTGTCCTTCCCGTGAGAGCACGGCTAAGCAGTTCTTTCAAAAAAAGTAGATGGTTTTAGGAGCCGTATGCCGATCTTACTAAAGGGTGCAGCAAAAGACAGGAACGACTGTGCCTGCTAATAAGGTCTTGACTTTTTGACTATCATTCATTGTACTAAAATAAGTCTGAGGATAACGGTGGGGTGGACTATTCTTGGCATTGCCAGTAAAAAGCAGTTTTGTGGATTGTAAAAAAGTTCCGGTTAATACCCACGCTGAATTGGGTAGGTATGAGCCGCCTGTGGGTACAAGCTTGCTTTGTAAGCAGATCACCTTCTTTAACAAAGAAAAACAAAGCTCAGAGCAATAATACTTGTAAAAAAGGACCTTATCCCCGTAAAAAGCAAGAGGGGAGATCAAGACAAAGCGGAAAGACGCTTGACGGAACTGGACAGACAGCCCTTCCGGTGAAGGCTTACTTGAGAGAAAGGAGGGCAGGTTTTTCCTGCAGGCTGTATTTTTAATCAGCCTTTTTTTTATGAAAAGTTATACATTAAGTACTATTAAGCCGGGTATTTTTTTTTCAAAGCCCGTTTATCTTGATAAAGAATTTTTGTTACTCACCCCAGAGATGCAAGTTACTGAAAAGATGATTGAGGCTCTCAATTTATGGGGTTATAAAGAAATATTCAGTAATGGAGAGTTGCGTAATTCCTTCGTCCCTGAAGACGGTCCTCTTACCGACACTTTTCTTTCCAATGACGCTAAAGAGCTTACCAAAGTTGAAGGATTCCTTAATGATTTTCAGAAATATGTTGAAGACCTCTTTACCGAAGCTGCGCTCAGTAATATGCTTGAGCCTGATACGGTGATTAAAAAAGTACAAGAGCTGCTTGATCTGGTTCGTGAGAAACGGATTTTTGTGCTGAGGGTACTGATGAATCTAAAGCAGACCACTCAGAACTATCTCGTATGCCATACGGTAAAATCAAGCATTATTGCGTTAGTTATTGGCTTGTATCTGAAGCTGCCGACACACCAGCTCATTGAATTAGGCATTGCCGCTGTGGTGCATGAGATCGGTATGATAAAGATACCGCCGCAGGTTTATATGAGTAGACACCCGCTTATGCAGCAGGAAAAGAGAGCTATCTTAGCACACCCCGTTTTAGGATGCGACTTCCTTAAATTCTCAGGCTTTTCAGTGAGAGTCTGCACGGCTGTTTTGGAACACCATGAACGGGAGAACGGCTCAGGTTATCCGCAAAGAAAGACCGGCGATAGAATAGGATTATACGCTAAAATCATCGCCATCGCCTGTTCTTACGATGCGCTGACAGCGGATCGCCCTCACAAAGAGTTCAAAGACGGGTTTATGAGTATGCTCGATTTGCTTAAAAATGAAAACAAACGCTATGATGAAAGAGTTATCCGCGCCTTAGTGTGTTCCCTTTCTTTGTATCCTATTGGCTCCTATGTACTGCTTTCTAACAATAAAACAGGGCAGGTTATTGATGTCAAGCCGGAAACTCCTCGCTACCCCATTGTTCAGGTATTTAATGAAATGACTCCGGACAGGCAGAACGTCGTCTTAGAAACAGCGCGAGATGGAGTCTTTATTACTAAGATCATCTCACGTGAGGCAATTGCATAATCCTATGGAGGATCCCTTACCCCCGCCTTTACTATTTGCAAGCTTTGCAGTATGGAGTATCTTCTCTCTTATAGAAGCTGCCTTTGTTCATTCCCGCAAAACATGGCTGCGCTTCAAGTTTCGTGAGAAAAGAGCCTTTTTCTTACCGGTCATTAAAATAGAGCTTTTTGTCATAACTATTCTAACCGGCATCCTCCTCGGCTGGTGGGAGCGGTGCGTAATAACAACCCTCGGCATTAAAGCAGCCGCCGGTATACTGGTCTCCTTCATCCTCCTGATGCTTATGACTGATAGGCTGCTACGCCGGCTTGCCGCAAAGTTTCCGGAACAAATCATAGCAGGCGTCTACCCGCTTGTTAAATTCACCTCATTGACGGGGAAATTATTTTTCAAATCCCTGTTGCTGCCGGCTTCTATTACTGAAGACGAACTGCATGATGCTCTGGTGGAAGGCGAGCGCTCAGGCATAGTGGAACGTAAGGAACGTGCCATGGTTGAAGGAGTATTTTACTTGGGGGATCGTCCGGTTAATACGTTTATGACTCATCGTTCAGAGGTTGCGTGGATGGACATAAGCTATGGACCTGATATGGTGCTGGATATTGTTAATAAGCATCGGGAGCAGCGCTATTTTCCGGTTATTCACGAAGAACTTGATGCGGTTGTTGGTGTTGTTTCTGTGGAAGATGTGCTTTTCGCTCTGGTAAGTCAAAACTGGGGCGGTCTCAAAGCCATTATGCACAAACCTTTTTTTGTACCGGAGACACTGCCGTCAATAAAAGCATTTGAAGCTTTCAAGAAAAATAATGTTGATTTTCTTGTCGTTATGGATGAATACAGCGGTTTTGCCGGAATACTCTCAATACGCGCCCTGATAGAAGAGATTGTAGGAGAGCTTTCCCTCTCGGCGAAGGAAGAACAGGAGCTTGTGCAGCAGAAGGATGGCACATGGCTTATTGACGGCAGTCTTAATATTGACGATATGGTAAAAGCATTGAAAATAGGAAGCATTGAAGGCGAACACCGCGAATACCACACGGCAGCAGGTCTCATCCTTGAACTTTCCGGTGAGATTCCGCAAACCGGCAGAACCTTTGAATACGCCGGTTATACGTTCACGGTGATACAGATGGACGGAAACCGTATAGAAAAATTAAAAGCCTGCAAAACCGCTGCCTCAAAGTTACACTGAAGATTATGGATGAGCATGAGGTCTGACCTATCCTCAGTGCAAGCTCTGATTCAAGGCAGCGTACCGGTGCGCCCCTGACTTGAAACTGATCCATTCTCACGTGAAACTAACTTGTTCTCACGTGAAACTAACTCATTCTCACATGAAACTGATCCATTCTCATGTGAAACCAACCCATTCTCATGTGAAACTGACTTGTTCTCACGTGAAACTAACTTGTTCTCATGTGAAACTAACCCATTCTCACGTGAAACTAACTTGTTCTCACGTGAAACCAACCCATTCTCACGTGAAACCAACCCATTCTCATGTGAAACTAACTTGTTCTCACGTGAAACCAACCCATTCTCACGTGAAACTGACTTGTTCTCACGTGAAACTGACTTGTTCTCACGTGAAACTGACTTGTTCTCACGTGAAACTAACTTGTTCTCACGTGAAACTGACTCGTTCTCACGTGAAACTGACTCGTTCTCACGTGAAACTGACTCGTTCTCACGTGAAACTGATCCATTCTCACGTGAAACTAACTCATTCTCACGTGAAACTGATCCATTCTCACGTGAAACTGACTTGGTTTGCGGGGAGGGCGCTGCTTGCAGGCAGGGGTAATTTCCGGTTATACTCAGGTCTATGAAACCACAAAATACAGCGGTACTGCTTATTCAATGTCCTGATCGGAACGGCATTATTGCTCATGTTACGGCGCTGCTCTTCAGACTGGGGGCAAATATTGTCTACCTTGATCAGCATACTGATCATGAGTGCGGTATGTTTTTTATGAGAATTGAATGGGATTTAGAGCATTTCTCCGTTGATCTGAACGATTTTCAGACGAACTTTATCCACGAGTCGGTCAAGCCTTTTATGATGAGCTGGGAACTGCACCGGCGCAGAGAGCGGCAGCGCATGGCTATCTTTGTTTCAAAATACGCGCACTGTTTCTTGGATTTACTCTCACGCTGGAGAACCGGCGACTTGGCAGTCGATATTCCGGTCATTATCAGCAACCATGAAACGCTTCGGGAAGATGCAGCCTTGTTCGGCATACCGTTTGTGTACCTGCCGATTACCGCAGCTACCCGCGCAGAGCAGACCGATGAACAACTGCGGATTTTACAAGAATACCGGATCGATTTTGTGGTGCTGGCGCGGTATATGCAGATTGTATTGCCGCCGTTTATTGAACAGTACCGCAATCGGATCATCAATATCCATCATTCATTTCTGCCCGGCTTCCCCGGTGCAAAACCCTACCACCAAGCTCACACGCGCGGCGTAAAGATTATCGGCGCAACCAGCCATTATGTTACCGAAGAGCTGGATGCAGGACCTATCATTGAACAGGATGTGCAGAGAGTCAATCACAGCTTTTCTGTCGCTGATCTTATGCGGACCGGACAGGATATTGAACGGCGCGTCCTTGCCCGCGCGGTGCAGGCGCACCTTGAACACCGCGTGCTCTGTTACGGCAACCGCACCGTCGTGTTTTCTTAATACCGCTCCCGCCTCGTCTGGCTCAGAGCAACGAATACTGTATCTCTTTTTTAGTACAAGAGAAGCGAGGTATTGACTTTTCTGCACTATGAATAAATACTCAAGAGGTCGGCTCGACCGAAACCCGCCGTTGGCGGGAACCCTGCGGATAAGGCGGCTCAGGCGGCAGGTTCATGCCGGTAGGGCAAGCGGCAAAAAAGCAGCAGGGCATAAAGGGCAAACCGCTCGGTTTGCCTGTGTTTTATAAGGTAGGTATATATGCCAACAATTAACTTGCAAAAAGGCGGCAAAATTGATTTAACCAAGAACAACCCCGGTTTATCGCGATTGGTTATAGGGCTTGGCTGGGACACGAACAAGTATGACGGCGGCTCTGATTTTGATCTTGACGCATCTGCATTCCTGCTGGGAGCGGATGGAAAAGTAAGCGGCGACGGGGATTTTATTTTTTATAAAAACCTCCAGCACGCAAGCGGTTCTGTTACGTCTACCGGTGATAACCGTACCGGCTCAGGCGAGGGCGATGATGAGCAGATCAAAGTCGATCTGTCAAAGGTGCCGGCTGCGGTTCAAAAGATCGCTTTTACCGTTACCATATACGAAGCTGATGAGCGCCGGCAAAATTTCGGACAGGTCAGCAATGCGTACATCAGGATTATAAACGAACTAACCAATGAAGAACTGGTACGCTATGATTTAGGCGAAGATTTCTCCATTGAGACGGCGATTGTTGTAGCTGAGCTATACCGGCACGGTCCTGAATGGAAATTCAACGCTGTCGGCAGCGGGTTCCGCGGCGGGCTTGCAGCTTTGGCAAGGAATTTCGGTCTACAAGTTCAGTAGTGATGAGGCTTGGGGAAGGGCGTTTTAAGCTCTTCCCCAAATCCTCGTTTTGTTATAAGGAACGTATGCTATGGCAATAGAATTAAAAAAGGGCAGCAAGCTCACCCTTGAAAAAAACTCAAATACTTCTTTAGGTGAGATTGTCGTCAATCTTAACTGGAATAAGGGTAATGTCGGAAGAAAAAAAGGATTTTTTTCTGCGCTTCTTGGACAAGAGAAGGGGATTGATTTGGATTTAGGCTGCTTGTATGAACTTTCAGACGGTCAAAAAGGAGTCGTTCAGGCATTGGGTAATGCTTTCGGCACTTACCAAACGCCACCGTATATCTCTTTAGACGCTGATGATAGAACAGGCGAATCAGCGGAAGGTGAAAACCTCCGTATTAACGGGGCAATGATAGCTCAGTTTAAGCGCATCTTGATTTACACTTTTATTTATGAAGGTGTTGCAAACTGGCGGCAGGTTGACGGCGTGGTAACGCTGAACTATCCGGGCAATGAGGCTATTATCGTGCGTATGGATGAATACGGGTCGTCTCAAAGGTTGTGCGGCATTGCATTGCTGACAAATCAGCATAATGAAACTTTCTGTATTGAAAAGATTGTTCAGTTTTATCACGATCAGGTGTATCTTGACAGGGCTTTTGGCTGGGGAATGGAATGGCAGCATGGAAGCAAGGACTAAATAAGGAGTTTATATGTCGATAAATCTTCAAAAGGGACAGCGTGTTGATCTGTCAAAAGAGGACGGCGGTAGTTTGAAACAGGTCATTGTAGGACTGGGCTGGGATATCGCGCAGAGAGGAGTCGCCATTGACTGTGATGCCTCTGCCATACTTTGTAAGGCTGGCGGAAAGACCAGCGGAATAGGGGACACAGTCTATTTTGGCAATCTGACTCATCCTTCGAAGGCGGTGCAGCATAGCGGCGACAATCTCACCGGCGCCGGTGAGGGCGATGACGAACAGATCAGTGTTGACCTGCAAAAAATTCCGGCAGAGTATGAAAAAATTGTCTTTGTGGTTAATATCTACAAGGGAAACGAGCGTAACCAGCACTTTGGGTTGATACAAAACGCCTTTATACGAATCGTTGATAAAGAGAGCGGCGCGGAGATTCTTAAGTACGACCTTTCAGAAACATATCCGGGTATGACGGGTATGATCTTTGGTGAAATATACCGGCATAACGGCAAATGGAAGTTTAGTGCGCAAGGACAGCCGGTACAGGCAAGCTACATATCTGAACTAGTAAAACTCTATTCATAACCCTCTATCGTGCCTCGATTATCAAAGCTTTACAATCATGCTGTGTTTTCGCGAATACTTTTGAGTATTCTGGGAAATCTGCTCATAGGTTTAGGCGTCGCGCTCACCCGCTATTCAAAATGGGGGACCGACCCGTATTCCAGCATGAACATCGGCATAAGCCAAACCATAGGAATCAGCTTCGGTACAGTTCAGCTTATCAGCAACGGTTTTTTCATTGTGCTGATGGTTTTTTTCGACCGTACCAAGATCGGTTTTGGTACGCTTGTCAGCATGAGCTGTATAGGCTATCTCTCGGATTTTTTTCTTTTTATACTCAGGGCCCTGCTCGGTGAAGGCGCTTTATACCTGCTTCTCTTCAGTCTCGCCGCCGCAGTGGTAACGCTCTGTCTGGGAGTTGTGCTGTCCATTGAGGCAAGGCTCGGTATAGCTCCC
Organism: Treponema sp.; assembly: GCA_031276815.1. Classification (GTDB taxonomy): domain Bacteria; phylum Spirochaetota; class Spirochaetia; order Treponematales; family Breznakiellaceae; genus JAIRKH01. The sequence continues at coordinate 255 of JAISMJ010000125.1, read as the reverse complement.
TACGATGCGCTTGCCCTCATTATCAGTGAGAAACTAAAAAAGCCCCAGTGGTTCAAATGGTGCCGGCTGGGGACAGACCTGCTCTGTGTCATAACTGCCTTTGTTTTTCACGGTCCGCTGGGTATCGGCACGGTGATCATGGCTTTCTGTATCGGTCCTCTTATGACGCTCATCAAAAAGATAGTATACAAAAACAGCGCAGGCTAAGCGGCGCTCGCTGAGATGGCAAGACACAGAGCGCCGCCGCTTGCCGAG
>JAISMJ010000100.1 GCA_031276815.1 Treponema sp. | reverse complement strand
TAGGGGGCCGGCCTTTCCCAAGGTAACTTGCCTCGATAATAGGTAACACCACTTCCGTGAACTTTTCCTCGCTTATTGGGTATAGTCGTTTATCCCTTCCCATTTTTTCCCTCCCCCGCACCTCCTTTTTATCCTGGTTTTTCCCTTTTGTCTATCTTTGCTAACAGTGCCTAAAGTATTAACCGGACTGAACGAGCGGGCTCAGTATTGGTTTTCTAAATTAGATGAGATGTATTCCGGTACGGTAACGCTGGTAACAAATTTCAAACAAGAGGGAGGCGCAAACCCACGCGCCGGATGCCGTCTTAAATTTCTAGAGGTGGCAGTTTTACATACATAAAGCGGAACATTCGTGGACATACGGCGGCGCTCCGCAAATAAGGCTCGCCATTTCTCGCGGCATGGCGTATGACGAAAAGACCGGTAAAATCGCCGCGCAATACCCCATATTGGGGAGATATATAAGGAGTTACAATGAAGATTAGCATACGCAATCGAAAAAATGAAGCGGTAAAACCCGCAAAACTCAACAAACCAACGCCATACGATAAACGATACGGCGCGTGGGGGCGTATTACCGATGTTGACAGAGATGAAAAAGTTGCACATTCTACCGATAATTCCGTAGATATATTTCTTGACATGGGTATATTCCTAAAACACGTTCCCGTAGCAAGCAATGAGTGGGTTGTTCCCGGAGTGGAATCAGAAAAAGACTATACTACCGGGGAGAGGAATCTGCCGCCTATAGGAGTGCGCGTATTCATTATGATGCCAAGCGGCGCGTTTGATGATTGTTTTGTGTTGTGTTCAGGGTTTTCCACAAGAGACCCCGCCCAAAACAAGCCGTTCATGGAGGAAGAGAGGGAAACGATACGGGAGAGAATCACAGAGGGCGGCTGGCATACGATATACGATTGTATGACCGGGTTCGTATGAGAGTATCTCTCCTGATGGAAAGACCGGTGTGAAGATTGATTATGGCAGTGATGGGGAGAAGAAGGAGAAACCGGAGTTACACCTAAAACTTTTTAAATAAGGAGTCTGTGCAGCGTTACGAGGTGAATGCCCTGCGGAATACGGCACAGACACGCCGCAAACTGCTTGCCGGTGAAAGTGTTCAAAATGGTTTTGTAGAATTTACGCTGAATGAGCGGGGGAAGATCCGGCATATCAAAAGCATCCACATTTCTGAGCGTGTGGTGCAAAAATGCTTATGCGACCGTGTCTTGACGCCGCTTTTATCTCATCCGCTCATATACGACAATGGCGCGTCCGTCAAAGGTAAAGGCGTACACTTCGCCCTGCGGCGCTTAATATATCATCTCACACAATTCTATCGGACAAACGGGTCAAATGACGGCTATGCGCTTATTATAGACTTCTCCAAATTTTTCGATACTATCGACCACGAGACGTTATTCAGATTAGTTGACCATGAAGTGTCTGATTTAAGAGTGAGGGAGTTATTCCGGCGGTTCGTGAGCGTATTTGGAGAGGGAGTGTCGCTTGGACTGGGGAGTCAGGTATCCCAGATAGCGGCAATATTCTATCCAAACCGTCTCGACCATAGTATCAAAGAGCGATTGCGGATACGGTATTATGGGCGCTATCTGGATGATATATATCTTATACACCCAGAAAAAACATATTTACAAAACTGCTTACACGAGATAGAGCGGATATGCACATCGCTTAAGATAAAACTGAACGCGAAAAAGACGCGGATTGTGCGGCTGTCGCGCGGGATAGACTTTCTAAAGGGCAAATATACGCTTTTGCCCTCAGGCAGGGTATTACGGCGTCCGGGCAAAGCATCGACCGTCCGGATGAAACGCAAAATACGGAAATTTGCGGGACTGATAGACTGCGGCAACATGAGCGTGAATGATGCCCGGACAGCCTATCAAGCATGGCGCGGTAGCTACAAAAGGTGCTTTAATGCGTATCACCGGGTCAAATATATGGATGAGTTGTATAACAAAATATTGGTATTCACCCATACGGAGCATAAGGAGGCTACAAGATGAGAATGGACAAACGAGCCGGGGCGGTTTGATATTCAAGGCGATAGTAAAGACAATCAGGGAGGAGGCATAATGAATGAAAAACGCAAGATCGCGCGTTGTTGTATTTGTCTTTGCATTCTTGGTCTGTGCGGGTGTGCTACTACGGGGAGAGGAAGCAATCAAGCGGAATCGTTGGTATCTGATATCGGAAGTGGAGCTGCTGAATATCGAGCAGTACAGGGAGAACAGCGAGCGGGAGAAAGCGAACTGGCTATCACGGGTCAACGGCTTGAAGATACAGGCAGAGAGATTGAGCGAGAGAGCGGTGAACTCACGAGCGGAATTGGAGAACTTGAATCGGCTCTTGTCGACAGCCAGAGAGCGGAACAGGATATTACAGCAATCATACGAACAGTCCGAAGCCGAGAGGTTGACGCAGCTTTCATTGAAGAATGGGGAAATTTCCGCTCTGAAACAGGAAGTAGCGGAGACGGCGTTGAAAGTGGAGGGCTATAAAAAGAAGGCGGCGTTACGGCTGATTATTATTATTTTTTTGGGTGTTGCTATAGCCGGCTTTATAACCGTCAAGATTTTACGGTTCCTCCGTATTATTTCAGGTTGAATAAAGGTTATGTTTCTCCTACCGTTTTAATGATATGGGTGTGGGATACCGTGGGCTTGCCGTCTATCGCCATATCCGAATAAATAATACGGGTATTCTGTCATTATATAGGCGAACAAAGGGAGGGGTATGTAGAATATTTGTAGAAAACATTTATTATACTATTTTTAATTTGTTATATAATAATTAGATACATAAATATTGCACATAACCCCCAGAACGTTATGTGCAATACCGCTCTAAAATCTTTCTGAAAATCATGTTAAACGGTTTTACCGCTAATTGACCAAAAAATATAGGTGGTCTATTATCCTTGTAAAGGAGAGTATATGCTCACAACATTGCTTTTAATAATAATTTATTTTTCTTTCATCGGTCTGGGGCTGCCTGATTCCCTGCTTGGTTCCGCCTGGCCGTCAATGTATGGTTTATTAAATGTTCCGCTGCATTATGCCGGATTTGTTTCCATGACTATCGCCGGGGGAACGGTTGTTTCAAGTATATTCAGCGGAAAAATTATCAGGCGTTTTGGAACCGGTATTGTTACGGCAGTAAGTGTGCTTATGACCGCCGCCGCTCTTGTGGGTTTTTCATTTTCTCATAAATTTCTCTATATATGCTTTTGCGCCGTTCCTTTGGGTTTAGGGGCCGGTTCTGTTGACGCCGCTTTGAATAATTATGTTGCGCTGCATTATAAGGCAAGACACATGAGTTGGCTTCACTGTTTTTGGGGTATCGGCGCTTCTACCGGCCCGATAATTATGTCCGCGTGTTTGCTCTATAGGAATTCGTGGAATTTGGGGTATAGAACTATTGGCGTAATTCAATTTTTTCTTGCCGCGGCGCTGGTTATTTCGCTGCCGTTGTGGAAAAGCAATAGCGCGGCGGAAAACCGGTCCCGGCATAATTCAATAAAATTTATAAAATTGATTTCTATCGCCGGAGTAAAACAGGCCCTTATAGCCTTTTTTTGTTATTGTACGCTGGAAACAATAACGGGATTATGGGGCGCAAGTTTTCTTGTAATGGTAAAAAATATACCGCCTGAAACTGCCGCCCAATGGATAGCATTGTATTATATCGGGATAACCTTAGGGCGTTTTGTGTCCGGTTTTATAACAATGAAACTAAACAACCGGCTGTTGATCAGGACGGGACAAATAGTTATTGGCTGCGGGATTGCCGTTTTAGTTTTGCCGTTTGGGAACGCTACATTATTGCCCGGGCTTTTTATGATCGGTCTTGGCTGCGCTCCGGTTTTCCCCAGTCTATTACATGAGACGCCTGAAAATTTCGGGAAAGAATATTCACAGGCAATAATGGGAATACAAATGGCAAGCGCATATATTGGAACTACCGTAATGCCGCTGCTGTTTGGACGGATTGCTTCATACACAAGTTTTAATATATTTCCAATATTTATCGGCGTGGTATTACTCATAAAAATAATAATGGTTGAGACATTAAATAAAAAAATAGATACTATAAAATTAAAAAAATAAAATGGCGTACGGGCGGTACTGATCATAAAACAGAGAGTATTTTCAAACAAAATAAAAATAATCATCCTACAGGCTCTATCGGGACGCATGTGGCAACGGGGCAAACCAGCCGTCTAACAGAATATGGATTGCTACCTCCGTTCAACCGGATTGCGCTACTTCGCCAGCCGTCCTTCCCTAAAACCAGCGCTTAATGATCGCGCTTGCTATGGAGCCGCCCTCTTGACGCTCTTAATCGTCTTAATCGGAATGGCGATACCAAGGCTCCGTTCTTGACATGGTTTTCAAATTCAGCGTCGGCTTCTTTTTGCGCGCCTTATACGCTGGAGGCGTTTCCGCGCAGATTGAAGTTGAATCTGTGCAGATTGAAAGCGAATCTGTGCAGATTGAAGACGAATCCGCGCAGATTGAGGACGAATCTGTGCAGGTTGAAGTTGAATCTGCACAAATTGAAGACGAATCTGCATGGATCGAAAGTGAATCTGTTGCGGGTTCCGGCGTTACCTTGAACGGGACAAGAAGCGGCGCGTCCGGCGGCTGGGAGTAAAGCTGAAAACCGGCTTCATGCCGCTTGTGCGCTTTTTCAGGCGCGAAGACGCGGAAAGCATACGCCTTGAAACCGCGCCGGCGTACGCCTTCAAAGGGCGGACTCCCTCAACCTGACGTTAAAACAGGGTTTCACTACAGGAGAACGGCATTGCATCGCTTGACGGAATCCGCAACTCTCGTATACTGTGAACCGTATGAAACCCACTCTTTTTTATATAGCATTGGGCATTGCCGCCAACCTCATACTCGCAGCCCTTGTATTGGGCGCGGCGTATCTCGTTATTGTCCGCTAGACCGAATCGCTCGTCAGCTTCGCCAGCGCCCGTTCCACCCGCAGTACGGACGCTTCCGCGCCGAGTAAACGCAGACTGCCGAAAAGCGGCGGACTTACCCGTGCGCCGGTAACGGCTACCCGCAGCGGCATCAGCAAGTCGCCGGGTTTCACGCCGGCGTTTTCGGCTTCCGCTTTTATGAAGGCTTCCGCATCAGCCTCGGTCATTACCGCCATGCGCGAAACCAAGTTTTTTCCCACTGTCAAGAGCTCAATGGCGTTTGAAAGGGCGTGCGCATCCGCCTTTTTCGGAAAGAATTCAGACGCATCGGGCAGAACGGGAGCTGAAAATAAGTAAGCTATTTTTGACGGGATGTCCGTGAGAAAAGTCGCCCGCTCCTTGACAAGGGACATGGCTTCAATAAAGATGCGCTTCTGTTCCGCGTCCGGTTCTTGCCCTGTTTTTCCAAAAATACCCGCTTCAACGGCAAAAGGCAGGGCAAGCCGCGCCAGCTCCTCGTTGGTTTTCATGCGGATATACGAGGCGTTGTACCACGCGAGCTTCTTGTAATCAAACACAGCCGGCGCCTTGTTGAGTTTGTCAAGGCTGAAACAGGCGGCGAGTTCCGCACACGTATAGAAATCCTTTCCCTCCTCATACGAAGCTCCCAAAAGCGCCACGTAGTTTACCAGAGCTTCGCTCACATATCCCTGACGTCTCAATTCGTCAATGCTGGTTGCGCCGTGCCGTTTACTGAGCTTCTTGCCGTCCGGTCCCATCACCATAGGAAGGTGGCAGAATTCGGGCGGCGTCCAGCCGAAACTCGCATACAGGATAACGTGGAGCGGAGTTGAGGGAAGCCATTCTTGCGCGCGCAGGACGTGGGTTATGCCCATGTGGTGATCGTCCACCACATTTGCAAGGTGATATGTGGGGAAGCCGTCCGTTTTGAGCAGTACCGGATCGGGATTGATGTCCTCGTTTTTCCATTCAATAGTACCCAACAGGCGGTCGTGGAACGTAGTCGTCTTGTCCAGCGGGATAGCGAGCCTGATAACGCACGGTTCACCGGAGGCGGCGCGGGCGGCGGCTTCCGCTTTAGGAATAGAACGGCAATGGCGGTCGTATCCGGTTTCGCGGGATCGGGACGCTTCCCGTTCCTGTCTGATCGTTTCAAGCCGTTCAGGGGAACAGAAGCAATAGTACGCCTTATCCGCCGCGATCAGCTCACGGGCGCGGCGCTTGTAAAGCTCAAGCCGCTCTGATTGAATGTAGGGGGCATACGGTCCGCCGATGTCGGGACCTTCGTCCCAGCTTATACCAAGCCAAGCGCAGGTCTCATAAAGATTGTGGACAAAAGCCGGATCAGAGCGCGTCCGATCCGTATCTTCCAAGCGAAGGACAAAAGCTCCTTCTTGTGAATGTGCGAAAAGATAATTAAAGAGTGCGGTTCGCACCCCCCCAATGTGCTGTAAGCCCGTGGGGCTTGGCGCGTAACGGTCTCGAATCTGCATAATGAGGGAGTATACCGGAAAAGAAAGACAAGTTCAATGGAGGGTATGGAGGGTTTCAATGTCAAACGCGCAAGCGCGTTTGACATTCAGCGGAACGGCAGGAGCCGTTGCAGAGCGGAATCTTCCTTATCCGAAATACGACAGCGCATTCCCAAAGGAGATATTTTTCACAATAGCCGGGAGGGTTTCCATATCCGCGGGATATTCGCCGTTTTCAACCCACGATCCTATCACGTTGCAGAGGATGCGCCTGAAGTATTCATGACGCGGATAGGAGAGAAAACTCCGGGAGTCCGTGAGCATACCGACAAAGGCGGATAAAAGCCCTACATCGGCAAGTACGTTGAGCTGCTCTTCCATGCCGTTGCGGTGATCGCAGAACCACCATGCGGAGCCGAGCTGCATCTTTCCCCGCACGCCTTCGCGGTGTTCCGGTTTGGAACAGTTGTCCTGAAAACCGCCCATGATGGTCGCAAGCGGATAGTAATCTTTGGGGTTAAGGCTGTACAGGACGGTCTTGGGCAACGCGCCGGCTTGTTCCATGAGATCGAGCAGTCCGGCAAGAGGCGCGCTTACCTGAAGATCGTGAACCGCATCATAGCCGGTATCGGGTCCAAGCCGTTGCAACATGCGGGAATTAACGGCTCTGATTGCGGCGATGTGAAACTGCATCACCATGTTATGGTTTGTATAAATGCGGGCAAGTTCAACCAGTACCCGTGTCTTGTACGCATCGGCGGCTCTTGTATCAATGGGCTGACCGGAACGGGCTGCTTGAAAAGCCGCTTCGATCGCGCCTTCATCCGCCAGCGCAAACGGCGGGTATTCCAGCGCATGATCCGAAGCGCGGCAGCCGTGAGCCGTGAAAAAGTCCACTCTGTTTTCAAGGGCGTTAATCAGATCGGAAACCGAGCGTATTGGTATCCCGCTTGCCGCGGACAATCTTTCTATATAGCCGGCAAAGCCCGCCTTATCAATATTGAGCGCCTTGTCCGGTCTGAACGAGGGGATAACTCTGGAGCGTATCTTGCCGATAGGGGCGGTTCCTGCCGCGATTGCCGCGTGGTATTCAAGGGAATCAATGGGATCGTCGGTGGTGCCGACGGTGTGAACGCTGAATTTCTCAAAGATAGCTTTGACCGACAGGCTGCCGCCTGCAAGTACGGCATTGGCTTTTTCCCAGATTGAAGGGGCTGTCTTTGCGGTGAGCGGTTCATGAATGTCGAAATACCGCTGTAATTCAAGGTGCGTCCAATGGTACAGCGGGTTGCCGATGAGCTGCTCCACAGTGCGAGCCCATGCGATGAATTTTTCGTAATCGGAAGCGCCGCCGGTAATGTAGTATTCATCAAACCCCATCGCCCGCATCATGCGCCATTTGTAATGATCGCCCGCGAGCCAGAGTTCCGTAATATTCGCAAAGCGTTTGTTTTCCGCTATGTGAGACGGTATCAAATGGCAGTGAAAATCGTAAATCGGTTCATGTTTTGCGATTCCGTGGTACAGGGAACGGGCTGTTCCTGTTTCCAATAAAAAATCATCATCCAGAAATGCTTTCATTTCTTCCTCCTAAAGTATAACGCCGTTCTTAAAAATGGCGATTTCACGGTAATTGTTAAGCTCGTTGCGCGTCATTACGGTACCATTGGTTGTGTCCAATAACAACTGAAATAATGCTTCCCGCAGCGTATCTGCCTGTTCAACAAGCAGCTTTCCTGCGTCAAAGTCGATCCACGAGGGCTTTTTTTGCGCCAGCGGCGTATTGCTTGCGATTTTAATCGTGGGGACGGGTGCGCCTAAGGGGGTGCCGCGTCCTGTGGTAAAGAGGATCAGGTGAGCGCCCGCCGCGGTCATTGCGGTGGTGGATACGATGTCGTTACCCGGACCCTCCAGCAGGACAAGCCCTTTGGCGGAGAGCGGGAGGCGGTCCCCATACCGGTACACGCCGCGAACCAACGCCGCGCCGCCCTTTTGTACGCAGCCGCAAGATTTGTCTTCAAGCGTGCTGATACCGCCGGCTTTGTTGCCCGGAGAAGGGTTTTCATACACGGGCTGGTTATTTAAGCAGAAATAACCCTTAAAATCATTGATAAGGCGTACCGTTTTATTGAAGATTTCTAGGGTTTCACACCGGTCCATGAGCATCTGCTCGGCGCCGAACATTTCCGGTACTTCGGTGAGAATGACGGAAGCGCCCATATCGGTAAGCATGTCGCATATTTGTCCGGCAAGGGCGTTTGCCGTAATGCCGGACAGCCCGTCAGAACCGCCGCATTTCATACCGACAACCAATGCCGACACCGGCGCTTTTTCCCGCTTCGCCAGCTCCGCATGCGCTACAAGTTTCCCAAGCAGGCGCTTACCATCAGCGATTTCATCGCCGCTTTCCTGTGTTACAAGAAACTTGACGCGATCCGTATCCTCCGCATATTCGCCGAGCATGTCCTTGAACAGCTCCGGCGTATTGCTTTCACAACCCAGAGAAAGTACCAGAACCGCGCCGGCGTTGGGGTGTTTCACCAGATCGGCGAGGATGGTACAGGTCGCCTCATGGTCGCTGCCCATTTGGGAGCAGCCATAGGGATGCGTCCACGCAAATACGCCGCCGATGTTCCGGTCCGCAAACGCGCTGTTTGCCCATGAAGCAAGAGACTCGGCTGTGCGGTTCACGCAGCCGACTGTAGGAACGATCCACACTTCGTTACGGATGCCGATACGCCCGTCCCGCCGTTTGAATACGTGTATGTCAGGCGCAGCCGTGTAGCGCGGAGGCGCGATCTGAGGATACGTCCAGTGGTAGTTGGACGTATCCTCAATCAAGGTTTCGAGGTTATGGGTGTGAACGTGCGCGCCGGCGGGTATCGCGCTTGATGCCTTGCCGATAGGGGTTCCGTATTTGATGACTTGTTCATCACAGGCAATGTCTTTCAGCGCCAGCTTATGCCCCCTTGGAATATCGTCCGCGCACCTAACCTTCAAGCCGCCGATGGTAACGGTACGCCCCTGTGCAAGCGGTTCAAGCGCAACCGCGACCGTATCCCATGGATGAATGCGGACCGCTTTCACGGGGGCGCGGGCTCTGGCGCGTCCCGCTTTTTTCCTAGTAGTTTCGCTCTTTTCCGTGCGTTTCATCATGCCGTAACCTTCTCAAGTTCCGCCCGTATGCCGTTTTTCCCTATACCTTCAAGGTGGGCGGTTATCGCGTCTTCAAGCCCCGGTATGACCGCGCTGAGGTCTTCGCCCCACCATTCTGTGGAGGAAAGCGCCGCATGAGCGATAGCGCGCGCATGATCCGCGCCATCCGCGCCGTTTTCTTCGTAAAGCGCCGCAAACCGCTTGAGTTCTTCCTCGTTATCCTGTATGGGATACGCCTCTTGCGCTCCGCCGGCTCCCGTGCGGGTTCCCGTCATTTCGCCGTTCACAAGCTTGCCGTTGTAGAATGTAATCAGCGCCGCGAATGAGAACGTAAGGACCGGGGGCAGCCTTCCCGTCTTTTGCGCGTACGCCTTGAGAGAGGGCAGGTTCCGCGTCTTGAATTTTGAAATCGAATTGAGGGTTATGGAGATCAGGAGGTGCCGTATATACGGATTCGCGAACCGTTCAAGCACATCGCGGGCGTATTGGAGCAGCTCGTCTTCGTTTCCGTCCATAGAGGGGATAATTTCCTCAAAGATGCCCTTCTTCATGTATGCTGAAATGAGCGGATCGCCGCAGCACTCCTCCACCGTCGTAAGCCCGCAGAGGAAGGCTGCCGGCGCGGTCATGGTATGAGCGCCGTTCAAGATTCTCACCTTACGGGTGCGGTAAAAACTCATATCATCCGTCCACACGACGTTCAATCCCGCCTTCTCAAACGGAAGCTCTTGCCGGTAGTCGGCTGTCGTTTCAATGACCCACAGATGAAAGGGTTCAGCCATATCAAGGAGGTTGTCCGTATAGTCGAGCTTTTTCCATAACGCTTCCGCTTCTCCGTGCGGGAACCCCGGCACAACGCGATCCACGAGGCTATTGCAAAAGTCGCAGTCGTCAAGCCAATCAATGAAATCCTCTGCCAGCTTCCACTCCCTCGCATACCGCTTCACAATTTCTTTTAACGCGTCTCCGTTCCGGTCAATGAGTTCGCACGGGATAAGCGTAAGCGCCCTGTCTGACGCGCCGCGGAAATACTCAAACCGCCGGTACAAGAACGCCGTTACCTTGCCCGGAAACGACCGCTGCGGTCTGTCTTCGAAGCGGTCCGCCGGATCGTAGGCGATGCCCGCTTCCGTGGTGTTGGAAATGATGAACCGGATTTCAGGGTTTTCCGCCAGCTCGAAGTATTCGTCAAAGCGGGTATACGGATTGATGCACCGGCTTACAGACGTAATGGCGCGGGATTTCTCGAAGCTCCGCCCGTCTTGCACGCCGCGCAGCACGGTGGTATACAGCCCGTTCTGGGCATTCACCGCATCCGCCAGCCCTTTTTCCAAAGGTTGTATCATGATGACATTCCCGTTGAAATCCGTCTTTTCATTGACGATGTCGATCATCCAGTCGGCGAAAGCCCGTAAAAAATTACCCTCTCCATACTGAATGACTCTTTCGGGTCTGTTTACCGCTCTGATACGTTCGCTAATATTCATAGAATATCTCCTTCATGTCGTTACGGCTCTAATCAGCGAGCCGCGTGTGATTCAGCGCTTCCGCATACCGCCGCGACGGTGATATATGCAATGAAACGCTGCTTATAGCACTATCAACATTATAGCACTAGATCACCGTGCGTGCAATATGGTACGAAAATTAACCCCATAATCATGCGCGGCGTCCTCATCATAAAGACCAACGCGCCGCAACGCGCCATGTACGCCCTCATACCGTTTTTTTATACGTGCGTCATGAACAGTGTATGCAATACGGTATAAACGCTTTAGACAACGTTGCACGAACATTTCATGCAAAGCGGTATACATGTGTTAGATAACGCAGGCGAATACGTTATGCGATATGGTCTAATGCTTTAGAAGCATTGCGCGAATACTTTGAGTAGCCTTGCATGAATACGTTGTGCAATGTGATATGAGAGTTTTAGACAACATTGCACGAACACTTCATGCAAAGCGGTATACATGTGTTAGATAACGCAGGCGAATACGTTATGCGATATGGTCTAATGCTTTAGAAGCATTGCGCGAATGCTTTGAG
>JAISMJ010000057.1 GCA_031276815.1 Treponema sp. | reverse complement strand
ACGGACATTCAGCTTGAGCCGGGGGAACAGGTGCTGGAGATGCCGTTTCTGTCGGAGGAGAAGGTCTGGGAAATCGGGGCCGGGGAGCGTTATGTAATCTGTTCCACAACGCCGTTTATTTTCAGCTTTATTATTTCCACGTTTTCAAGGCCGTCGTTGTCAACAACCTTGACCGCTATGGTATGCGTTCCGGTTTTAAGGGAAACAATTTGCCTGCCGTCTTTATCAATGATGATTGAAGGCTTAAAGCCTTTTTCGCTATCGTACTTAAAATCCCAACTGTAGAATTCAATGCCGGCGGCGCTTTGCCCCGCCGCGATCAGCTCTATTTTCCGGCTTCCTTTTTCGTCTCTTTCCAGTTCGTTAATATGAACACCGATTACCGGCTTCGTGGCAATGGGGATTATGTCTTCGACCGTTACTAGGCGAATAATGCGGTCTTCTTTGTTTTTTAACCGCGCTACTTCTTCAATGGCGCCTTTGCCAAAGGAGAAGGCGATAATATAGCCGACAGGCTTTTTTGCCGCGATATTCTTTTCAAAAAGATTTTTATCAAACCGTTCAACGGCGGATTTGAAATTATCGATTACATTGCGCCCGATGTTGTCGGAACGTTTCACCTGTATCGGCGTGCCGTCTCCGGTTTTGCCGTCAAGCCCCATATCGCCGCGCTGTTTGGCGTTGGGCGTCCCGCCGAACTGTTGGACAATCCAGCTTTCAAACTGGAAAGCGTCCTTGTAGCGGAGCGTGTCGTAGTCGTATTTGTGAAGCTGCACCGTGTAGGGGGCGCTGAACAAATCCGCCTGTTTTTGCAGGCGCAGTTCGGTAACTTTTACCGCCATTGCCGACTGGTCGATGCCGAGCCATTGCCGTTTCAGTTTATCCGCAACAGCAATGGTCGTGCCGCCGCCCATAAAGGGGTCAAGCACTATATCGCCTTCGTTGCTGGCGCATTTTATTATTCTTTCCAAAAGAGCTTCAGGTTTTTGCGTTGGATAGCCGATGCGCTCTTTTGACTGTGAATTAAGTATTGATATATTCCAAACATCACGCATTGATTTTTCTCGGATAGTATCGTCCGTATAATTTTGTACTATTTTGCCTTCAACAATTTTTGTAAATCTTTTTGCCTTATGCTGGGAGTTTTCCGAATATTCTTCCATCAGCATATTAAATTTATTTTCTTTTTTTGATTTTGAGTAAAAGAAAATAGAATCATGCGTTTTTTGAAATGCCGATTTTCCCGCAGTCCACCTTTGATAGCTCCAAATTATCTCGTTTTTGAAATTATTCGCCCCGAAAATCCTATCCAAAATATCAACCCGAATATAAGCATCCGCGTGCCAGTCGCAATGAAGGAACATACTCCCCGTGGGCTTGAGGATGCGGTGCATCTCCGTAACCCGCTCTTTGAGCCACGCGATATAATGGTCAACGCCGCCTGACCAGCGGTCCTGAAAACTGCGGACTTCCCCCGCGTCCCCCCAGATAACTTCGTAATTCCGGTTGCTGAAAAAGGGCGGGTCAAGGTAGATAAGGTCAACGCTGTCCGCTTCCAGCGTTTTGAGGATTTCCAAATTATCGCCTAATATAAGTTTATTTACCGTAAAGCCTAAATCCTTTTGCAGCACATTATGCCTCCCTTCTGTATCAATAATCATTGAAGGCTTAAAGCCCTTTTCCGTATCATATTAAAATCCCAGCTTCCGAACTCCAAAGTTCTAGCTCTGAACTAGAAATATCTAGCTCCGAACTCCAATTATCTAGCTCTGAACTAGAAACATCTAGCTCTGAACTCCAAAGTTCTAGCTCTGAACTCCAATTATCTAGCTCCGAACTAGAAACATCTAGCTCCGAACTAGAAATATCTAGCTCTGAACTCCAAAGTTCTAGCTCTGAACTAGAAATATCTAGCTCTGAACTAGAAACATCTAGCTTAGAGGGACATCCGGCTAGTCCTGATTGGAGCCGTCCGGTTGCGAAGCGCCCCGGCGCCTGCCGGTTTTGGGAAAACGGGTTTTGAGTTCCTCATACACCGCCTTCGCGCCGGGAACGTCCTGCGCCGCCGCCATTTTGACGGACTTGTAAAACACCAACGCGGCTTGATACGCCTCGCTTCCGGCGATCATTTCCGTATCGTCAATACCTTCTTCCAACTGCTGAACCGAGTTAAGCAGCGTCCACAGCCCGTGGGCGTCCGCAAAGTCAACGCCGAAAGCGTCAATTTCAAGGTAGGGCGGCACAAGATTGGGATTTTGACGGGCAAAGTCATACGCCTTTTCCACAAAGCCGATGGTCTTTTCGCCCATTTTCGGCAGTCCCTGCCGCTCCGCCGGGGTCAACGCCAGCAGGTAAGGAGCGAGCAGCGTCCGCGCTTCGTCAATTTTGGTCTGCGCCTGGGTCAGCACCGTTGACGGGATTGTCTGAGTATGTTGATTGTCTTTCATAATAACAATATCTCCTTTAGAAATAAATTAAGATGTGTTATTATAGGCGGAAACGGAAGATTGGGCAAGTGGTAATCCATGCACGGAACAATTCGTGTGTGGAGGTGAGAACATAGAGACGAGCGCGGTATATGGAATTAGGGCGGCTTGCACGATATGACAAGGAAGCGGGAAAGAACTGTACGGACACGGCATACGTGATAAGGTAAAAAACCCTATTTCGCTTTGATAATAAGCGGTTCCAAAAATTCTTTTCACAAACCGAATTTCTTTCAAAAACTACTTGACAATAAGGCGTGAAAGATCGCATAGTTTTTTCCATGATAGGAAGCGATGTAATCATCAAGGATGTGTCTAAATCCTTCGGTGATTTCAGGGTTTTGAATAACATCAACCTTGATATTCATAAAGGGGAATTTTTCTCCCTTCTTGGACCTTCGGGATGCGGTAAGACGACGCTCCTGCGGATACTTGCCGGTTTTGAATATCCGGATTTCGGCGCGGTCATGTTTGATGACAAGAATGTGCTTCCGATGCCGCCGAACAGCAGACCGTCGAACACGGTTTTTCAGAATTACGCTCTGTTTCCTCATCTTACGGTGTATGAGAACGTCGCTTTCCCTCTGCATATAAACAAGGTTCCCAAAAAAGAAATCGAACCGAAAGTCATGGAGTACCTAACGCTCGTGCAGCTTGAAGGTCATGCGTTCAAAAAGCCGAACCAGCTTTCAGGCGGGCAAAAACAGCGGGTCGCCATTGCGCGGGCGCTGATCAATGAGCCGAGAGTGCTGCTGCTGGATGAGCCGCTGTCCGCGCTTGATGCGAAACTCCGCCAGCACATGCTCATTGAGCTTGATCAGATACACGACAAAATCGGCATCACGTTTATTTACGTTACCCATGATCAGACGGAGGCGCTTTCAGTCTCCGACCGTATCGCGGTGATGAATTCGGGAGACGTGCTGCAAGTCGGCACGCCCTATGAAATCTACGAAAGCCCCTCAACCGATTTTGTAGCGAAATTTATCGGCGAAACGAATCTCTTTGACGGCGTCGCCGTGTCTGTAGTGAAACTCGACAAGCCGGATAAGAACGGCGATACCGAATACATGGTTGAGCTTGACATACCGGCTCTCGGCACAGTAAAAGTAACCGCCATTGATACAATAGCGGTTGGGCAAACCGTGAGCTTTACCGTGCGACCGGAAAAGATCGTCATCTCTACGGGAAAATCGCCCACTATGCGGGAAGACATCAACCTTTTTCAGGGCATAGTTGACGAGCCTATCTATTCCGGCTTCCAGACTAAATTCTACGTCAAAGTTACGAACTGCGCCACGCCCGCATCTTCGCGCGACTGCCTCATCCGCGTGATAAAACAACATTCAAAGTACTCAGACGAAGGTCCCGATATTGAGTGGAAAGACTCGGTCTACCTGTCGTGGAGCGCCGCCGACGGGTACATCGTCGAGGTAAAGAAATGAGCGCCTGCCGCGATTCGGGAGCGCCAAGGGTTCCGAAAGAGTACGGGGAACGGAAGCGCGGCGGCAAACGCGGGAGCAAGAACGATAGCGCGTGTACCGAAACAATGCCATCGGTAAAACGCAACTTCGGTCCGGCGTATTCTTTCGCAATGGGCGGGTGGTTTACCGTGTTTTTCCTTGCGCCGCTTGTCATCATCGTCATATATAGTTTCCTCAAAAAAGGACTGCACGGCGGAGTTGTGTGGCGGTTCTCCCTTGACGCATACAAAGGGCTGCTGAACCCCACCCTCGTTCTTGTTACGGCGCGGACTATCGGTACATCCGTCATCGCTACCATCATTACTATTCTGATCGCCTTGCCCTGCGGGTACTTCATGGCAAAAAGCCGGAATCAAACCCCGCTCCTCCTGCTGATTATCATCCCGTTCTGGACGAATTTCTTAATCCGCGTATTCGCATGGATGAATATTCTGGGCAACAACGGTTTTTTGAATGAGTTCCTTATGCGAACCGGGCTTATTAATGAGTACATACCCTTCCTCTATAACCAGAACGTCGTGATCCTCGTGCTGGTTTACATGTACCTGCCCTACGCCATACTGCCCCTTTTCTCTACCATAGATAAATTCGATTTCTCGCTTTTGGAAGCGGCGCGGGATTTAGGCGCGACTAAATTTACGGCTATTGTTACAATTCTGCTTCCCAATATCAGGAGCGGGATTTTTACCGCGGTACTGTTCACCTTTATCCCCATATTCGGGGCGTACGCGGTGCCGCTTCTTGTGGGCGGCATGAATTCTTACATGCTCGGAAACACCATTGCGGACCAGCTCACCAAGAGCCGCAACTGGCCCCTTGCGTCAGCCATCTCCATGGCGCTTACGATTATTACCACCGCCGGCGTGATTGTGATGATGAGCCTGCAAAAACGCGACGCCCAGCGGTTATCCGCCGCGAACGGAGGCGCGAAGTGATCATTAAAAACATCATTCATCAGGTCATAACGTCCATCAAAATCGGGCAGCCCCAGAACGAAGCGGCAAAACACGCGCGCAGGGCAAGCAGGCTACGCAGTTTTTCCTTTTCGCAGATGGTTTTTATTGCGACCATTATTTTTCTCTTTCTGCCGCTGTTTGTGTTGATCCTGTACTCGTTTAATGCGAGCAAGGGCATGAACTGGGCGGGCTTTTCGTTTGTCTGGTACGAACAGCTTTTCTTCCACTCACGCGGGCTCTGGCACGCATTTTGGAACAGCATGTTCATAGCGATAACGTCTGCGGCGACGGCAATGGTCATCGGCGCGTTGGGCGCAATCGGCGTGAACTGGTACCGCTTCAAACTGCGGAACTATGTGCAGACCATTTCCTTCCTCCCCATGATTCTGCCGGAAATCATCATCGGCGTTAGTTTGTCCATTTTTTTCGCCGGCATCAAACTGAAACTCGGCTTACTCACCATCTATATCGCGCATACCACGTTTAACCTGCCCTTTGTGTTTCTCATGGTCATGGCGCGGCTGGACGAGTTTGATTTCTCCATCATTGAGGCGGCGCATGACCTCGGCGCGAATGAGCTGCAAACGCTCTTAAACGTAACGATCCCTATCTGTATGCCGGGAATCGTGTCCGGTTTCCTTACCGCCATTACCATAAGTCTGGAGGATTTCGTCATCACCTATTTCGTTGCGGGTCCCGGTTCTTCTACTCTCCCCTTATACATCTATTCGGCGATACGGTTCGGCGTCTCTCCCGTGATAAACGCCCTGTCAGTGGTCATGATTCTCGGCACGGTGGCGCTTACCTATGTGCTGCGAAACTTCCTCAAGTACATTGCGGCGAAATGAAAGGGCAAGAGGGAAAGCCGGATATAGTGAGCTATTGGGTGAAACAAGAAGTCCAACGCTAAAGCCTCTAGCGCCGGGTAACTCACGATGACGGGCAGCCGCTGGGCGGCTCGCGCTCTGTTAGTACTGCCGTATGATACGGGCAAGCGTTCCGGTCAGGGCGTCAATATCGTCCATCGCGGTTGAATGTCCCTGTGAGATGCGGATGCCTTCCAGTTGCGCGTCCCGCGCTACGCCCATTGCCGCAAGCACGGGGCGATTGGGCGATGCGGAGGAACATGCGGAGCCTGTTGACGCCGCGAAGCCTTCATCGTCAAGCGCCCGTACAAGAACTTCCCCCGGAAGCCCTTTAACGCGCATTTGCAGAATATAGGGAGAGAACCGGCTGTCTTCCGCGCTCCTGTCTTCCGGTATGAGGGCGCAGCGTCCGGTTTCACGCAGAAAAGCGATGAGGCGGGCAATCCGCGTCCGCGCCTGTTCGTATCCGGCGCGCGCCGCTCCGCCGCCGGCATAGCGTTCCATGCAAGCCGCCAGAGCGAGCGCGCCCGCCGTGTTCTCCGTACCAGCTCTGACGCCGCGTTCTTGTCCGCCGCCTTTGAACAGGGTTTCAAGCGGTTTCTTGAGATACAAAAGCCCTATGCCGCGCGGCGCACCGATCTTGTGTCCGCTCATGGATGCGGAGTCTACCAGATCGAGGGGAAGCGGCTCCGCCGTCTTTCCAAGCGCCTGCACCATGTCGCAGTGCAGGTGAACGGGTTTCGCTCCCGCGTTCTTTCTTTTCTGCAGATATTCGGATAGTTCTCCGAGGGGGTTCGCCGCGCCGGTTTCGTTGTTTACCGCCATGATTGCGGCGAATCCCGCATCAGGATGCTTTTCCAGCGTTCTTTCAAGACAAGCCGCCGTTACCCGCCCATCCGGCTCAACCGGTATGCGCGCGGTCTGTTTTCCAAGCCGTTCAAGCATGGAGCAGTTTTCTCGCACGGACGGGTGTTCGGCCGCCGAGAAAAGGACGGCGTTTACGCGCGGACGCAGCGCCTGCGCGTACAGAACCAGCGCGTTTGCCTCGGTGCCGCCGGACGTCCAGTAAAGACGGTCGCTTGAAACGCCCAGCACACGGGCGCACCGTTCGCGTGCGTCTTCCAATGCGCGCCGCGCCGCCCGCCCTTCGGCGTGCCGTGAAGACGGATTCCCAAAGGGCGGGGTTTCAGCAACCGTAGCAAGGGGATCAGGCGGCGCCGTCGCCGCCCAGTCAAAGTAATGGCGGGTATCCGTGTTCTTTTCCACTGCGTTCACTCATTCCCCATTCGCTGACGCGGAACAGTTCAGAGTAACCGCCGCGTCCGCATCGCGCTTCTTCACGCCGGACTTGACATACACGGCGCTGTCTTTGCCGCTTGCAACAGCGCCGCGGGTCTTGCTCAATGTACCGTTTACAACGGTTTTGACGGGACGCGGGCTCTTTGTACTATGCCCGTTGCTTCTGTGTGGTTCATAGAGCGTATGAACGGTACATTGGAGTACGCCTTGTTTTGCCCAACGATTGACCTTCACAGACATAGGATGCCAATGACCGAAGGACGCGGGAAAAGAGCGCCATGTACAGCCGTTGTCAAGCCTATACATGAGCGCATCTAGGAAAAGGTCGTTATTGATGGTTACCTGTTCACAATGGAGCCTATCGCGATTTTTTTCTATAACGGTTAACGGATTGTCATAGAAGGGGAGCATGTTCATAGGTCTATGATACTGTTTTTGCGGGCAAGGCGCAAGAGAGCGCGGGAGACATACGCGGTACAGCGCGGTACGCAATCGTACCGCCGTCTATCACGAGGTCTCCGCCATGGACGGACTCGGCTGCTCCGCCGTAGTGCGCGGGGCGGTCGGGCGTATCCCCGAAGATGAAGCTGATGCGGCGCGGCGTAAACATCCAAGAGTAGCGGTCTTTTTCTTCCCCTATGGTAAGCTAGTGTCTCCGGCGGACTGTGCGGTACCATACCGGCAAACGTTGCATGAGAACACAGCTCTCTTCGTTCCGGACCGTGACGGCGGCGTCATTCGACCCTGCACCCGTGCGCGAATCAGCGGCGCACAACGCGGAATCCCAGATAGCTGCTCTGATTCGACGGGGTGTCGAAGTCCCGGGCGGCAGACCGCACGTTCTGTACCTTGATGCCCCAACTTCCCCCGCGAGCCACGCGATCGCTGCCTGAAGCCGCGCCCGCAGGGTTAGTTATATAACCGCTCTTATACGACCCATACCAGTCCCAGCACCACTCCCACACATTCCCGCTCATATCATACAGCCCAAGACTATTCCCCAGCTTCGTCCCGACCGGATGCGTACTGCCCCCGCTGTTGTCATTGTACCACGCGACCGCGTCCGCGCTATTGCTTCCGGCATACGTATACTCAAGCGGGTCCTTTCCCCCGCCTTTCGCCGCATACTCCCACTCCGCTTCCGTCGGCAGCCGGTAGCCATCCGCCCGGAAGTTACACGTTACGGCGTTCCCGCTTCCCCGGTACGCGGGCGTCAACCCTTCCTTAATGCTCCGTTTATTGCAATAGTCCACCACGTCATACCAGCTCACAGACTCCACGGGCAAATCCGGTCCTTTGAACCGGCTTGGATTGATGCCCATCACCGCTTCATACTCCTTCTGGGTTACCTCGTATATGCTCATGTAAAAACTACGAACCGTTACCGTATGAACCGGTCGCTCCTCCTTATCTCCGTTAGCGCTCCCCATGTGAAACGTTCCCCCGTCAACCAGTACAAAGCCTTCCGGTACAGGGGACTCGTCCGGCGCGGGCGCGGGGGGCAGCGCGGGCGCCACATGAGTACCGCAATACGGGCAGACATTCCACTCCGCCTGTAGTTCTTTTTCGCAGTTCCGGCAGATGATTTGCGGGTCCGGTACGCCCCACACAGCCGCCTCCAGCACGTCCAACGCGCCCGCGATGAGCGCCGTATCAAGCCCTTCCTCGTTGTGCAGTTTCCGCTCCAGATACTTTTTCACGGCGGCGCGGTCAGCGGGATCGGCGTTTTTCAGTTCAGTATACGCGCCGTATTCGATACAGCGTCCAAATATCAGACGCTCCGCTTTCGGCTCGTCCTTGACGAGATCCGCTATCGAGCTTTTCAGCCATTGCGGGTCGTCAAGAATATCCTCCCCGTTCTCCGCGATGATCTGTGTGACGCTAGCAAGAAACTTGTTGTTCATAGCATACTCCTTATTACCATGTACGCAGCCGGCAGCGAATCTTTCACTATCGCCAGCCGTATGCGCTTTTACGATATAACCGCGTGCGCCACCGGTCCCCATTTGCCGGACTCGCCCTTTGAGTTCTCGTAGCGCGAGCAGAAATAGGCGGTCATGCCGGACTCGGAAGCGTCGAAGTCCACCGGTTCCTTCCGGCGGCGGGTGAACCGGTAGTGCAGCAGATCGTCTCCGGAAAGCGGCTCCTTCATCAGGTAATGCCGCGGTCCCGCCGCCTGTTCCAGAGTCGCGCCGCCCTGCGGCATCACGCCACGGTAGAGCGCGTAGCCGTAGTCTCCCCGGCTGTCCGGCGGCTCGGTCCCGGGAAGCGGCGCAAGGCGCGCGAGCAGCACGTGCGGTCCGCCCGGATAGGTAATCGTGATGAAGGGCTGTCCTGTGGGCGCGGGAATCGGCGTGCCGGTCTCATCCGGTATGTTCAACAGAAGCGCCGCATAGTCCGCCGGCGTGAGAGGCGGCATCAAAAAGTAATGTTTCTTGATGAAACGCGCTTCCGTCTCCATGTTCTTGAACGCCTCATTGCAGCGAACCACGTCGACGGGGGTGCGCTCCCCGCTTTTTACGGTCTGCAAGATAGCGTCCGCTGCCTGCGCGTCGGCTACAAGCTGCGTGATACGCGCTGGCGGCACGCCCCATTCCGCGCCCTTGTTCGCCAAGACCGCGTTCCACGTCTTCACCATGTGTAATTGCGCATCCCGTGAGTTGGGATACCAATCCGTTCTATAAGCCATATTTTACCTCCTTCGTAAAATGGTTTACTAAGTAATATATGCGAATTCGCCTTCATGTTACGCGAATTCATGTTAATCTGTACTGATTTTCTCTTAATTTATACAAAATTCGCCTTCAATCCGCGCGATTTCGCGTTTCAATCTATGCAGGCGCATCTTCAATCTCCTCATGTATATTCCGAATATCTCAATACGGTACCAAAAGAATAAGAAAACGGCTAACAGTCCGGCGTTCCATGGGGCGCCGGAACCATGCGTAACGGCGCTATCGCGTGACGCGCCGCATGTAGAACGAGATCGGGGGGGGGGGGGGGATCGGGCGTGACAGACGGTGTATTCATCCTGAATTAAAACTCCTTTTCATATTCTACTTCTTTCTATACTATGGAAAAGCGGATGTTTTCTAATAGAACAGTATATGCCTTTTTTCGTTTTTCGTCAATGCTTTTTTATGCCTTTTTCACTTTTTACCCGCATTAAGAAAAAGTAATGAAGGGGGCGCGGGTATTTGTACTGCGGCAAAACCCCATTGCATCCCCTCGCCTCAAAAAAGGCTCATGCTACCCTTCACGCCATGAGCGATCCGGACGGGCGGCGTTTCCGGTACTCCGGCGCCGGACCACAGGAAACGCCGCCTCCAAAAAAGGCGCAACCATGCGCCGTGCGCGTACATGGATGCCGGGACACGCGCCCCGCTGAACCCCGGACGGTTGCTCTGATACGTCCGGGCGTCGCCGCACTAAACGGCGGAGCGCACGAGCCGCTTCACTCCACGCGGATTCATCTTCAATCTGTGCAGATTCGCTTTCAATCCGCGCAGATTCATTCTCAATCCGCGCAGATTCGTCTTCAATCCACGCAGATTCGCTTTCAATCTGTGCAGATTCGTCTTCAATCCGCGCAGATTCATTCTCAATCCGCGCAGATTCGTCTTCAATCCACGCAGATTCGCTTTCAATCTGTGCAGATTCATCTTCAATCCGCGCAGATTCATCTTCAATCTGTGCAGATTTGCTTTCAATCTACGCAGATTCGTCTTCAATCCGCGCAGATTCATTCTCAATCTGTGCAGATTCGTCTTCAATCTGTGCAGATTTGCTTTCAATCTACGCAGATTCATCTTCAATTTCTCCTCCCTGAAGGAAAAACCGAATTATCCATATTACATCATAGCAAACGCCAAACCGGAGCCACGCATGTTACGCTGCTTTACGAGGATGAAATATCGGATCCGCTACCGCCGGATAGAGCGGCGGCGAAGCGGCACACGCCGAATTCGTACCGGCTGCTGATAAAAATATAAGGAGAAAGCGTATGAAATTTGGGCGGGACCTAGAAGCATGTAAAACAGGGCTGAACATTGTCTGTAAAAAAGGAATATACATAATGAATTTAAAATAGTAATGACATGCGCGGCAGTTATAGAACGGTTCATGTATGGGGGGCTAAACATACTTTGTAATAGGAAAGCTTTCCGCAACAGCTTTTCGTGCGGAATATACATCTGATACATCATGCGCCGCAAGCATCTGTGCAATGAGGTTGCCGATTACCGTACATTCATCAGGACCGGCATAAACCGGTATGCCGCTTGCCTGTGCGGTAAGCCGGTTCAGATAGCTGTCTTTGCTGCCTCCTCCAACAATATGAAGGCTTCTGTACGTTTTTCCGGTGATGTGCGCTATTTCACGGGCGGCATCCGCATAACAACGGGCGAGGCTCCGGTAAACACACTGCATAAGCTCGCCCGTTGTGCGCGGAACGGCGTACCCGCGCGCTGTGCATTGGTTTTTTACCGCGTCTATCATGCTGTCCGGCGCGAGCAATTCCGGCGCCTGTACATCAATAAGAGAAGGAAACGTACCACGCGCCTCAGCTTCTTTTTGTAACGACGCAAACGAATATGAGCCGCCCAATTCCCGTTTAATTGACTGAACGATCCAAAGCCCTATACTGTTTTTCAGGAACCGGTACCGGAACGCATAGCCTCCTTCATTGGTGAAGTTTGCTTTTCTGGCTGCCGCGCTCATGATGGGAGATTGAGACTCAATACCGATCAAACTCCACGTGCCGCTGGAAAGATAGATAGCATCATCTCCCTGTGCGGGAACCGCAAGATAGGCGCTTCCCGTATCGTGGGTAGCAGGTAATACTACGGTACAGTCATACCCGATTTCTTCCCGTATATGCGGGGTAAGCGTTCCCAGAACGGTACCGGGCACGGACAGGGGAGGAAATAAGCGTTGCGGAAAGCCAAGCCGGTCGATAAGAGAGCGGCTCCAATCCCGCTCCACTGCATCAATAAGAGCCGTAGTAGTCGCATTCGTATATTCATGGGATTCAATATGGGTCAAACAGAAGTTGAAGTAATCGGGTATCATAAATAGGCGTTCCGCTTTTTCGAGCAAAGCCGGGTTTCTCTTTTTCAGCGCCATGAGCTGGTATATGGTGTTAAACGGCTGCTTTTGTATGCCTGTAATGCCATAAAGCTCTTCAAAAGAAATATGCCGTTCCACCTCCCGGTCCATTCCTTCCGTACGGTTATCCCGATACGCAACCGCCGGCGCAATGGGGCTTCCCTGATGATCCGTAAGCACAAAATCCACGCCCCATGTATCAATGCCAACGCTGCATGGAATCTTTCCCGCTTCTTTACATTTCTTCATTCCCGTAAGAATGTGCTGAAAAAGCAAAGCCGTATCCCATTGCAAGCTTGCGTTTACCCGCCGCATCTCATTGGGAAAACGGTAGACTTCTTCGATAGTAATGTTCCCGCCGGAAAGGGACCCAAGAATATGCCGTCCGCTGGAAGCTCCTATATCAATCGCAAGGTAATACCGCATGAGTTCGCCCTCCTTCATGCCCGTTTGCAGAGAACATCCTGTTCGTATCGTTCTACATCAGTAAACCATGTTTCATCAGGCGGAACCTTCTCCTGTTCGCAGTAGGATTCCCACACTGCTCCAAAAGGATATGTTTTGAGTTCTTCATGGAGCATCATAAGCTCACTGTACCGCGCTTCATCCTGAAGTTTTTTAAGCCGGCTGTTAGGCTGAAGCAGCGCATAGAGAAGGGCTTTCCGCATACTCCTGCATCCGATAACCCATGCGGCAATCCGGTTAATGGAGGCGTCAAAGAAATCAAGCCCGATAAGAATCCGGTCGAGAGCATCGTTACGGACTATCTCTTTTGCTATTTCACGTATCTCATCTTCAAAGAGCACCACATGATCTGAATCCCAGCGTACTCCTCTGGTAATATGAAGCGGCAACTTGTCGAAAAACAGGAGAAGCGCGGGAATCTTGTCGCTCACCATTTCCGTAGGATGGTAATGCCCGTTGTCCAGCAAAGGATAAATCCCCGGATGAGTAGCGGCGTATGAGATATAGAACTCGCTTGAGCCTACGGTATACGCTTCGACCCCGATTCCGAACACTTTACTTTCTACCGAATCAATCACGCCCGGATGTTTCTCCGCGTAAATCGTATCGAGACTTTGCATGAGCCGTTCCCTCGGACCGCGCCGGTCAGCGGGAATGTCCTTGTAACCATCAGGTATCCAAAGGTTGTTCAGCACCGGCATCCCAAGCTGTTCCGCTATCCATGCGGCGATGCGGCGGCAGGCTATGCCATGCCGTATCCAAAATGCCCGAACCGTTGCATCAGGATGGGATAATGTAAGTCCGTCTTTCGCCATGTGATGACTGAAAAAGGTCGGATTGAAGTCTATGCCAAGGTGGTTTTTCTTTGCGAATTCCACCCAGCGCTTGAAATGTTCCGGTAATAGAGCGTCCCGGTCAACCGTTTTACCACCGGTTATTGCGTAACTTGCATGAAGGTTGATACGTTTTGTACCGGGAATAAGCGAAGCGGCTTTTTCAAAATCCGCCATGAGTTCCTCCGGCGTCCGGGCTTTGCCTTGATAGTTCCCCGTTGCCTGAATACCTCCGGACAGAGCCTCACCGGAAACCTCGAAACCGGTAACATCATCCCCTTGCCAACAGTGAATACTGATAGGAATATCAGCAAGGATGCTCATCGCTTTTTCTACATCAACGCCGGCTTGCGCGTATTTTTGTTTGGCATGATCAAATAAGTTCATATACTCTCCTTAATTAAGATGAAACGCCTCATTTATTTCGGCGACTTGTGCATTGTTTATCATTACAATATCCCCTAACACACGGGATGCGATAATCGCTTGCGCGCTGTATTCTCCAACTTCAAGCCGGTCAAAGGCATTGATAAGGTTGCCGCCTACGGCAATTACGCAATTATTTTTCACCAACACAACCGGATTTTCTTTGGTAAAAGTTTTCGCAACAAATTTCTGCCGGACAGATTTCAGATGGGAAAAAACAGCGTCAAACGGAAGCAGCGGCATGTTCCGCAAAAGTATGTAGCTTTCCGGTATGGTCTTGGAATCAAATACCGCCCCCGTAACGGCAAACGCCATGAGATTTGGAGCATTGGCAATAATAATAGCGTTGATATGCGGGTGCGTCTCATAGATCGCCATATGGAGCAACGCCGAACAGTCCGGTGTTTTTCCCGCTTCCCGCATACCGCTATCAATACGTACCAGATCATCAGGGACAATATACGCCCGGTCAACCCCATCCGGCGTTATCACAAGCGATCCTGCGCCCAATCGTTGTGAAACAACTCCTTGAGCGCCGGTAAAAAGGCGCTGTTTGTACGCGCGTTGTATTAGCTCGCATATATCGCGCCGCGCCGCTTTCTCTTCATTACTATGGGTAACAGGAACAAATTTTCGCATAAATGGGGCAGTCTTTCGCGCACTGTGTACAAGGTCTTCATCTTTTTGAATGACGGGCGTGCCGATACGATGGGCATTAATCTCAATACGGGCGCAAAAATCCAACGTTTCAAACATTGCAAATGCCTTGTACAGATTTTCCGCGGCTACTACCAATCCATGATTTTCCAGCATGACCATATCATATCCCCGCTCAAATACCGCGGCGATCTTTTCTCCCAACCTGACGCTCCCCGGCAAATCGTACTGTGCTATACCTATTTTTCCACACATATGATATGCGCTTGTGAGTATTCTCGTATCGGGTATCTTCCGCGCCATGCTGAAAGCAACCAGCGCAGGCGGATGGGCATGCAGTACCGCCCGCAGATGCGGCATCTTTTCATACACCTGCCGGTGAAAAGGAAGCTCGCTGGAGGGTTTATGATTACCCGCCACCGTACCGTCAGGCTTTACACAGACAATGTCGTTTCTGGTAAGGCTCCCTTTATCGACTCCTGCGGGAGTTATCCACACATCCCCGTTATCATCCTTTATCGATATATTACCCCCCGAAGTAGTGGTCATTCCGTATTCATAGATACGTTTCATAATCATGACGAGCTGATCGGAGGGGTGCAGAAGATCAATATCAATCATAGCTTACTCCTTTTTTAATCCATGTGGAACATTTCTTCCAGCGGCTCACTGACGGGCGATTCATCAGGATTGACGTCCATAATATCCTTCATCATGCGCCACCATTTTCTTACAATGTCATTTTTCGGCAATTCGCTATCTGTAGCATCATCAGCAAGATACTGAAATGCGAAAAGCGTTCCGGTCTTATCATCAAGATAAATGGAATAATCCGAAACGCCCGCCTTGTGGAGTTCCGCCTTGAGTTCCGGCCAGATTTCATCGTGCCGCCTTTTGTATTCTTTCTCACAACCCGGTTTTAACCGCATTGCAAACGCATTCCGTCTCATAGACAACTCCTCACAGGCAATGCACTCTCTGAAATTTCATTGATAGGATGATAGAGCAAAGGCTAACAATCCATGGCGGTTACGACGTACATGACCTCCGAAGTCTCCGCAAGAATTGTAATACCTTCTTGGGAGTATACGTGTATCTATCTTTCCTGTCAAGCTTTATTTTTCATAATCTTATGGAAACTCTCCTAAATATTGCCTTGAAAGTCAATAAGCATTCAACTAGGCGTTGTTCATGCCAGAGAAAATATGCCAGCTCGGTATCTTTGCATATACTTAATATAATTATGGTCAAAAATAAAAATGTTCGCAAATTATATTATCGCGTATAATATGATCGAGCGTGTAAAAAGATTACGAATAAATTTGACAAAAATCGTCCCGATAATAAACGCGATAAAAGATAAAAAACAATAATGTAAAATCAAAAAAGATGTTTAATAAAATTTACAAAAAATATATGGATGAAGATTATATTGTTAGTGATAATTGTATGAGATATAGAATTTGTAAAGATATTTGTACCGTAAGGAATATTGGAATAATAAATGAAATCCCAAATTTCAGCATAATTGCGAACAGAGTGTTGCCTGTATTCAATATTGTCCTCAAAAAACAATAAACTATAAAAATTTGACACAGAATAGAAAAAGATATATACGAATCTCGAAATAAGTAAAAACACAGCCCAACTGCACATAACAGGACTGTTTACGCGCCCCGGCATAGCTGGGGACGCCGCCGGTAGGCGGCTCGGGGTTCCGTTCGCTTAGGTCATTCCGCTGCGCTTCATTCCCACGGCTCACTCCACCCACAGTTTGCCAGCCCTAAAATGCTACGCATTTTTCTATTCGGGCTGTCAAACCGTCGTAAACAACCGGAACGTTATACGCAATTTTTGCAAATTTTTTACAAAAATATGGTTGACAAAACGAAAAATAATGAAGTATACTTATGATGTTAAAAAGTTAAAGACTTTTAGATGAACATTATTCAAAACCGGGGGAGTAATTTATGACGATTAACGAACTAAAAAAGGAAGAAGAAATTATTAGAAGTGATATTTTGAAGAAGGGAAAGGAGAACAACCTAACGGAAAAGGAATTAATATGGGATGGTGTTGTTTCAGAAGAAAAATATCTCGATACAAATAATAAATATAAAATTATGTGGATGTTAAAAGAAGGATACGATGCCGATCTCGGGTTTTAAACTCGGAACGGATTTATTAAAACCGGAAGAGAGGATTAAAAAGGCGAGTGGGAGACTGATACCAACATTACGGGGAATGATATATGTAACTTATGGTTTGTTAAACGAAAAACCTTTTGAAGAAATGAGTACACATAACATAGATTCGGCAATGATTGAGGTTCTTGCGAGAATTGCTTGGGTAAATATAAGCAAGGCCAGTGGTGAACAGACAAGTAAACCAGAACGCATTGAGAAAGAAGATGATTTCTGGAAAGAAATATTATACAAGCAAATAAAAACATATTCGCCTGATATTTTAATATTTGGTGGCACCTTTGTATACTTTAAGAATGATTGGCCAGAATATTTTGGAGGGCTACCGTCCGATCGTAAATATTTTTCCCAATACCAGAATGATATATTAGTAATATCGACATACCATCCATCTTTTCTATTTCATGAAGACGCAAAAATTGATATAAAAAAATTATGTAAATGAAATTATAAAAAATAGTAAACACAACAAGAGAGAAGAAACAAACTTATGACCAGAAAAAACGTTATGGCAAAATGGAAAAAGGAGAGTTCGCAGAAACAGAGACCGCTTATTCTTGATTGTATTACTGCAAAAGAAATTGTTTATAATGTGTACAAGACGGGCTTCATAAAATGGGATATCTATAGTTTAGCTATAGAGAGAATAAACAGAACCATGAATGGGACATGGATGTTTAAAGAACCAAATACAAAAGAAGACTAGACCTGATAATCCGGTGAAAAACTGGGGAACAAAAATAGTCATCGTATTTTTAAATATAAATGAAAAATAAGGAGTACCAATGACAGCATATTCAAATAAGCGTGAATTTGTAAATTTCAGGGAAGTTTGTACTGCAGGGATTGCATCGAAACGGTTATATCGCAGTTCGCATCCAGCCACACTTTCCGAAACTGATTTTATTATGGCAAAATTGGCTGAGGAAGCGGGAATAGCCGCTGTACTTAATTTGGTTGACAATGAAATAGAGTGGCTATAAAGGCGGATCGTGTTCCATGGTATCATTGTCTTTTCAAAAGAGGCTGCATAATCGCTTTAAATATGGGTTTTGATTGTCTAAGTGATCATTTCAGTTTTAAATTAAAAAAAGGATTTAGATTTATGCTTGAGCATAATGCGCCTTATCTTATTCATTGTTTCCAAGGTATAGACAGGACAGGATTTATGGTTATGATATTGGAAATGTTAATGGGGGCAGGCAAGGAAGAGATAGTAAATGAGTATATGATGAGTTTTTTAGGTCAACCAGACTTTAAAAATGGTTCTAAAAGTTATAAAAACGAGAAAAATAATTTTTGCAGGGTATTAGATATAATATATAATATCGGAAAAATTTCTGAAGAAGATGATTTAGCTAAAGTGGCAAAAAATTATTTGTCGAAAAAAATAGGTTTAACTCTGGATGAAATTAACCTTTTGAAACTTATGTTATCAAAAAATGAACAATATCAACAGATATAAAATTTGTGTATAAAAGGTAAAAGCAAAAACGGCGCATAATAAGACTGTTTACGCTTCGCCGCACTAGCGGCTCGGGGTTTCGTTCGCCTAGGTCATTCCGCTACGCTCCATTCCCACTGCTCACTACACCCACAGTTTGCCAGCCCTAAAATGCTACGCATTTTTCTATTCGGGCTGTCAAACCGTCGTAAACAGCCGGAACGGTAGATGCAATAAACCACCAAAAAGTATTAAAATTTATTGACGATAATGAAACAATTTTATATTTTATAATTAAACCAAAAATGGTTTATACACTATTCAAATCAAGGAGTACCAAGATGAAAAAATTGGTAATGGCAGCCTTATTTCTCCTGTTTGGAACGGCTATGGCCTTTGCACAACAAGAGATATGGTTTTCAATGGGATTTGAATTTGGTAATTCCATTGAACATTATAATGATGAAACCACATACATCGGAAGTCCCGGTTTTAATGTAAACGCCTATGGTTTTTCTGAAAAAAGGGACGTCGGTATGTTTTTTCATTACGGATATTTGTTCCCCATTGTAACAGCGGGAGGGCGGGACCTCGCGGATTACGGCTTTCACATGGATTTTATGCTTGGACCCGGGTTCCGCTATAGCTTTAACGATAATCTGAAGCTACTATTCGGTATAGGCATAGACTGGATACCGATATTTGCCGAATACGCAAAGGACGGCAAAGATTACTCAAAAATAGTTAATAATCTTGGTATCGGCGCTGATATAGGAATAAAATATGATATAACAGATTATTTCTATATCAGCGGCGGAGTTGCTTTGTCATATATGTTTTATAACCACACCTCGCTGTATTCTTATGAAACATCAACGCATGATACAAAAGTTTGTACACGGATTATTGATGAGCATATAAAAGGATATGGCATGTTTACGGCGAAACCGTACCTTACGCTCGGTTTTAACTATTACTATGAGAAAAGGGTATGGGGAAAACCAAAACGTTAGAACAATGGTGGTAATGACGGTTTACTACACATAACGGGACTGTTTACGCGCAGACCCACTTTACGGGGTCTGACGGGGCTAAAGCCCCTCGGCCTCCGCAACGGCTTCTGGTCATTACGCTACGTTCCATTCCCCCGCCATGCGGTGATACGGCGGGGTGATGCCCGCGGTGGCTTGAGGAAGCCGCGCCGCGTTGACCGCAGAGAGGATTAGCAGTCGCCGATTCGTCAACATTTCCCTCCTTGACAAAGCAAAAGATTGCGTATACCGATCGCCATTGGTTTGCGGAGGTTAATACAACCTTCGCTACGTATCTCTGATAACCGCCCCGCCAGAAATACCTCCTCCCGCTCCTTCTTCCCAATGCTGCTATAGGGAGAAGTCATTATTATCGACATGGCGGGAGCGCGTACACGTGCGGTTTTGCCTGCCATCCCAAGTAATTTGTCCGGCTCCGCTGCTGTTCATATTAAACGTAATAACTTCCCGTGCTTCCCATTCGCTGCTTTGGCGCGGGGACTTTATACGCCGTAAGGAAAGGATTCGCCTCGAAATAGTGATAACTGATAGTGCCATGTTGCTCACAGGAGGATTGACAAAGATATGAGCGATAGTTACGCCATCATTAATCTTGCCCAAATTCATTGCGCTTCTTAGTAATAATTAGAGTTGAAGCTATAGGTTTTATCGTGGTTTTTGGTGCTTTTTCGCATTTTTCGCTTTGTATGTGTCAACTCAAGAAATGTAAGATTGCTAGAGGTAGCGTATTCCGTCTCCGAATGTGTTTCCGGTAATTATGAGCCGGTTTTATAAAGCCGCAACAGCATGGCGTTTGCCAGCGTTTCCGCGCGCTCAAGACTGAGAAGGAGAAGGGGAACCAGCATGGCGATACTGCTGCGGATACCGCGTTTACCGCCGCGAGAGAGGTGCGCCATAACGATGCGCTCGGCTTCTTCGGTGAGCAGCGGGATGAATCGGAGGCTTATACCGGCAATCATGGCTATGTCCCGCGCCGGAAGTCCAAGGCGGGAAAGCGGGGAAAGCAGCGTACTGATGGCGGATAGCGTTTCGCGCAGAGGAGTAACCGCGAGATAGAGGGAACATACCGATATAAACGAAGTAATACGGCATATAAAGGTAAGCGAGCGGTGGAGTTCGGCGGCGGTAATTGAGAAGAACGAGAAAAAACCGTCTGTACAAGGCTGAAACAGGATCGGACTGGCGTCATGTTCCCACACAAACGCGGTTTGAAAAAGAACAAGCAAAAAAAGAAACGGCAATGCGGCAACCGCGCTCCGGAGCAGCGCCTTGAATTGAATACCGCCCAAAAATTTCCCGCTCATGAGTACCACAGGTATCACAACAGGCAATACATATAGGGAACCGGCGATGGAAAGCGTTCCCGCAATAAAGAGCGCCAGCATCTTCACAAGAGGATTGAGATTCCGCAAAGGCGAATCTATGTCAATAAAACGCCCGAAAAGGGCTGTTCTGAAGAGCGGTTTGCCGCGAGCGCGGGCGCGTTTGGGCTGTGCGGGCGGCGATTCAGACGAAACATCGGGCTGCCGCATAGTGGAATGGAGGGGAGAACGGCGCGTATTCTGAAACGTTTCGGGTAGTATGAGCCCCCACGCCGGATTCCAGTATTCGCCGAATACCGATTCCGGCGAACCAAAGGCGGCAAGGCTGCCTTTGTCCATAACGGCTACATAGTCAAACAACGCCGCCATTTCGAGGGAGTGCGTCGTAACGATAATGGTTTTGCCCCGCGCCTGCTGTTCAAACATAAGTTCCATGACGCGGCGTTTGTTTGTATTGTCAAGCGCGGCAAGAGGCTCATCCAGCAACAGAATGTCGCTGTCCATAGCAAGCACGCCGGCAAGCGCGGCGCATCGTTTCTCGCCGCCACAGAGAGAAGTTGTCTCACGGTCGGCAAAGGCGGAGAAGGGAAGCCCCGATGCATCCATCGCCATTTTTACTCGTTGGATAAGAGCCGCGCCTTTAAGTCCGGCGTTTTCGGGACCAAAGGCGACGTCATCCGCGATATACGTTTCAAAGAGCGCGTGTTCCGGCGACTGGACGGCAAGCGCCGCCTTAAAACGCAAGGTACGGAGATTGACGCGCGCGTCAAGGGTATCCGCGCCCTGTACGATAACGTTGCCCGAAGAAGGAAGAAGCAGCGCGTTGATATGTTTGAGCAAGGTGGTCTTGCCGCTGCCGCTCTTGCCGAC
Source organism: Treponema sp. (assembly GCA_031276815.1). GTDB lineage: Bacteria > Spirochaetota > Spirochaetia > Treponematales > Breznakiellaceae > JAIRKH01. Next base: position 7,434 of record JAISMJ010000057.1, on the reverse strand, counting down.
GATAGCGACCGTGCTGTTGTGAGGAACGGAGAAGGTAACGTCCCGTATACCGGTAATAGGCGACGCCGCAGGGCGCGGGTAGTGATGGGAGACCGAAAAGAACCGTACCGGAGGCTGAAATTGCGCCGACGCGGACGCGCCGGAAAAAGCAGGGCGTTTTTTGGTATACGGCAGCCTCCATTCCTCATGCTCCGTCCATGCTTCGGGCGCGCCGTCAAAGACCACCGTCCCCCCGCGCAGCACAATAGAACGCCGTGAACGCAGGGCTTCTTCACGGCTGTGTGTGATATGGATGATCGTTTTACCGTGGCTATTGAGCGTGTCGAAAAGGTCAAGGACGGCGTTTGCTGAATACGAATCAAGCATGGACGTAGGTTCGTCAAAGATGAGGATACGCGCATCAAGGGCAAGAATGCCGGCGAGCGCAAGACGCTGTTTTTCACCGCCGGAGAGCAGGCGCGGGGCACGGTCGCGGAGCGAGGCAAGCCCGACCGCGCGCAGGGCGCGCGTTACGCGATCAGAGACTTCGGCTTTGGGAAGGGCGAGATTTTCCGGTCCAAACGCGGCGTCTTCTTCCACCGCGGAACCGATGATTTGCAGATCGGGGTTCTGCATCACCATGCCGGTCAGGGAACGGATACGTTCAAGGTGCGCCTCGTTAGCCGGATCAAGCGGGACGCGATCCGGCGTGAAGACGGTAATCGTACCGGATGGAGGCGTGAGCAGCCCGTTGATACAGGAGATGAGCGTACTCTTGCCGGAGCCGTTCCCGCCAAGCAGCGTAACGTATTCGCCCGCTTCAATAGCAAGGCTGATATTGGTAAGCGCTCGTAACGCAACGTGATCTTCCTGACGCCCGCCCGTGTTTTTGTAAGAGAAAGACAGATGTTTAATGGAGATACATGCCTGTGCGCGGCGTTCCGCCGAAGTATGCGCCGTTGTTGTCAATTCCGCCAATTTTTTCAATCTTTTTAATAAGCCGCCTTATTCTATATTTCGCAGTTGTTCGCGGATATTCTCCAGCGCATTTTTCATGGAAACGACTTCGCCGCTTACTTCATGTTTACAGGCTTTCGAGCCTATGGTGTTGATCTCACGCTGTATTTCCTGACAGAGAAAGTCGAGCTTCTTTCCCGGACACGGATTCCGCTTTATTTCCGCGTGGAATTCCGCAAAGTGGGCGTTAAGACGGGATAGTTCCTCCGCAATGGTGCTTTTCATAAGCAGCGCGGCGATTTCCGCATATATCCGGTTTTCTATGGCGGCGTCTACCGGATAACTTCCCGCTATCTCCGTCAGATGCGCTATAAACCGTCCGCGCACCCGCTCTTTTAAGATGGTTTCCTCTTCCTGGGCGAACCGTCCAATCGTTTCAAGCGACTTTTCAAGCTCGGCTATGAGGGAGACTATATGGGCTTGGGCGTGATCTCCTTCCCGCGCCCGCTCGTTGTTGAGTTGGGTGATAGCCGAACGGAAAAGCGGTTCGAGTTTTTCCCAATATACATCATCGTTGCGGCTTTGACTGGTTTCCATAACGCCGTCCATGCTTAAAAGCAGGGACAAAGACGGCTCCTCGTAGAGACGGAGGGCTTCGGAAAGTCCGGTCATTGCCTGTAAGTAGGCTTGAGCCGTTTCTTTGTTGACGCTTACCGATATAGAGGCGTTATGTTTCAGTTTGATAGTGATCTCAACCTTACCGCGGTACAGGGCGTTCAGCGCGATTTCACGGATTCTCGGCTCAAGTCCCGACAGAAAAGGAGGGATATTGATGAACACTTCAAGAAAACGGCTGTTGTAGGATTTTATTTCTATGGAGAAAGAAATCGGTTCTTCGGTTGAACCTGCCGCGTGAACGGCGTCTATCGCTTTGTACGCATAACCTGTCATACTTTTCATGATGGTATATTAATTTTTTTATAATACTTTGTCTATATCCGATTCAGTACATCCATAGGACTTCTATACATAAGTTTCCGCTCCCGCTCGGTATCTTCGAACAGAACGAGCCGACGGATGAGCTGCGCCGTTTTTTGGTCATCAATGACGAAAAAAACGGGGCTATCCATTTGGATAGCCCCGTACGAGGTTCGGGCTTTTAGCCTATTTCCCGCGTGGGTACCGGCTTTAGAAAAGCCGACATACCCTGTGTTTCTATGTATGTTTCTATTAGTTGCTAGTACTGAAAGAAATCCTGTTGCCGACGATCTCTACAAGGTTATTGCTGGCTGTGGGAGTCTCCCATAGAAGAACACCCGTGCTATCTATCAGTTTCACCGTTATCCCGTAGGTTATCAATGGCGTAAGATTATTGGAGGGATCAATGGTTATCTTGTTGCCGCTTAAGGTGGTGCTGGTTGCAATCAGAGTGCCGCCGTTATACAGAGCCACTTCTGCCGTTGTCCCGCTGGGGATGGCGCTGCCGAAGGTCAATTCAATGTCCCCAGTTATGGGGAAGCTGTTATCGGCGGCATTAATCGGAATACTCCTATAGAGATTGGTTCCGATCAGCACCAATTTTCGCATTTCCTTGGAGTAAATATTGCTAATGGTACCCGAAGCCGACTTATCACTGGTATCCGCGCCGGAATAAATATCGGGATAGCTTAAGGAAACGCCACCGCTGACTATGGCGTCATTCCAAACATAAATGTTTTTGCCGTCAATCTTGTAATAGGCGGGAGTATTGGCAATCATGAAAGAAGCGCTAGGCAGAACCGTTACGAGTTTATTGAAGCTCATCTTGATAGTGCCGCCCTTTTCTACCACGTAGGCAGCCCTTGCGGGGGAAGCGCTTGCGGAGACGGCTTCGACAGCCACTAGTTTGACCATGCCTTCGGTGTACACCGGAAGGGCGCCGGTAAAGATGGTGGAACCGTCAAGCGCTTTTCCGCTTATGGAGAGATCGCCAACTTTCGCCGTTTCATCTATAGAATAGGGAAGCTTAAGCGCCGAGTAATCAATGAATAAGACATTCGGCGTTAGCGTTACCGTATCCTTCGTTGCGTTCCATGCCGCCTTTAAGGAAAGTTCAGTCCCAGAAGATAAAGCAGCCGTTGTGTTAGTAATATTTTTGATGGAAGCGATGAAATTATCTGTGTCGATGGGCTTGCTGAAGGTTATCGTAATGGATTGCGTAACCGGCAGAGGGGTAGCCGCGTTGGCTACATTGGAGCTCAGCGCATAAGCCACATCGCCAAAAGTGAACAGGTAGAGCGTACCCACATCTACAGTGTCAGCAAGATCAGTAGCGAAGGTTGCCGCTTGTAAAGTTCCCAATCCGTTCGAGATATAGAACGCGGCGTCATTAAAATAGTAGTCAACATTATTATAGGGCTGGGTAAAGCCGTCGCTAAGGGCAAGCATAAAGGTTGTGTTTGCGGGAAGCTTCTCCGCCTCAACGCCGCCGTTGGCAGTCATGAAGGGTCCGTATATGGTCTCATTTATGCCATTGTTGCCAGCCGCATTGGTAGTCTTCAAGTAAACCGGTACTCCATCCTTGATGGATTCCACTTTATCTACCGGCGTGGTTAGAGGAGTAGCATTATAGGCTGTAAAAACCAAGTTTATCTTGGCCTTCAGCTTGCCGGTCAAGGGTACCATCTTAAAGAGACCAACGGGGACATGCGTCCTATAGGTGTAGTCCAGCTTCTTGTCGCTGAACACAAAGGTTTTCTCCGCTTCATTGTAGGTAACGCCTTCGCCGTTGGCATTAAAGTATACGCCGTCCGAGTAGGTCCAGTTTTCATTAGTGCCTGATACGCCGCTAAACCCAGGAAGGTTCGGCTTCGATATCCACTCGTTAAACAAAGCGAACTCCGTCCGCAATACTTCATATTCCGCAAAAGGGTCGTCATTTTTGTACTGGTCCTTATCCACGGTTACGCTCTTGTGCGCATAGACATACCCGTCTTTTTTGAAGATAATCTCATGGGTCCCCGGCTTCACGTCGCGGATAAGGAACTCTCCGCTACCGCTGGTTTTTACCGAAGCATAGCCGGTAATACGTACTTCTACGCCAGTCAAAGGCTTCGCAGTAACGCCATCATAGACAACGCCCGCGACCTGTCCCAGAACGCCCCGCGAAGCCGCATTAGCAGCGCCGCCGCTGTCGCCGCTGCTGTCATCGCAGCTAACAAAGATTCCCAGCATTAAGAATAGACTCAATGCTGCCATTAAAAACAGTTTATTTTTCATAACTGTCCTCCTAAAAAGTGTTTTCCTTCTAATGAAGGAAAAATAAGAGGACTAAACGTATTGTCTTTTTGCCTGAAATAATGTACAATGACAATGCGTTTAGCACAACCCAAAGCCGGTCCTTCTGCCAGGAATGATACCGTCTTTGGGTTCCTCTTTTTATCTTCACGGCATACCGCCGGAAAATTCTTTTTCATTTCGACCGCTATGGCGGTCAAATCCACTACGGATCAGGAGGTCTGATCCGATATGGATCAGCCATTCAGTTCCGCTACCATCAAGATAAGATCACTTTCTATACTGCGCGGGCTTTTCAAATCTTTCCCCGTTCTTAATGCAGAGCGACCTCTATCATTTTTGACGCGCCGTTCCCGCCGGATGACCGTTTACCTCCACAGGGGTCACGATATCCGTTTCCAATACGTCGAAATATACGTCATTTTTCGCGTCTTCGTCAAAGAACTATTTGATATGCTCCATGAGATCACATAATTGCCAGTGATGAAAGAATAGGTATTGTGATATGGTATATGAAATACTTTAAGGCTGCGAGGGAGGGGGGGGGCAAGGCAGTTTTAATGGGCAATGCCGCTGTTTTCTGCTTTGCCCAACACCGGCGTTAACAACGGCATCCGCGCTAACGGCAATAATATAAGACATTTTTATACCTCCTCCTTTTATGTGCGTCTAAAGACCTGCTTTAGACAAGTTTGTTCTAAAATATATAATAGCGTATATTTTTTGTCAAGTGGTTTTACGCTTTTTTTTGTGATTACTAATTAAACGGAGTTCCAGAGCAGATTTGAAGCGAAATGAGCGATGTCAAAAAGAGCGCTGCATAGCGCACAATGCTCCGCCTTTTCCCCGAAGTGGCATTCCACTTTCTTTTCTTACCGTTGGGTACCGGCTTCAGAAAAGCGGGCTTATCCTGTTTTTCTATTCGACTGCTTCAGCGGTCTCATTCAATACGGATCAGCAATCCAATCTTATACGGATCAGGGGGTCTGATCCGACCTAGATTAGACTCCTGATCCGATACGGATTAGCCGTTAGGTTCCGTTGCCATCAGAGTAAAGGCGATTGCTATACTGCGCGGACTTTTCAAATCCTTCGCCAACCTGTTGTACTGCATCCTGTCTCTACCGTATCCGATCATCACGTCTGTGGATGCTTGTTGTATCATAGGTTCAGCTTCCCGTCCGCGGTATCGCCGAACAGAACGCGCTGGTGATTTCGTACCGCGCCAGTACAGAAGCGGACTATCAATTCCCAAAAGCAAATGAGTTTTCACTAGCGCAAAAGGACGCTTCATTCCTGATAGATGCGCTATTTTCAAGCGTGTGGAGCGGCGCGATGAGAACGGGGTCTATACAAACAGGTGAAACTATGCTATAGTATATATTCATTTGAGTTCCAAAAACTCGAATAGAATACTTTAGAGGAGATATCACAATGGAACAAAGACGATTTTTTTTTACGTCCGAGTCCGTGGGAGAAGGTCATCCCGACAAGCTTTGTGATCAGGTTTCGGACGCGATTCTTGACGCCTGCTTAAAAGATGATCCCCAGAGCCGCGTTGCATGCGAAACCTTCGCTTCAACTTCACTGGTGCTTATTGGCGGAGAAATTACCACCAAAACCTTTGTAGACTTCCAACAGGTTGTGCGGGAAGTAACGAAAGCGATCGGCTACACCGATCCGGCGTATGGACTGGATTACCAATCAATGGCTGTGTTGGACATGATCCATAGTCAGTCGCCTGATATTAGCCAAGGCGTGTCCGGTACGGGGCTTGACGAATACAAAGGGCAACAAGGCGCGGGCGATCAGGGCATGATGTTCGGCTATGCGTGTAATGAGACGAAAGAGTTTATGCCCCTGCCTATTACGCTGGCGCATAAATTGCTGCTCAAAGCGACTGCTATCAGAAAGACGAAAGCCCTTAAATGGCTGCGTCCCGATGCGAAATCACAGGTAACCGTTGAATATGAAGGGTACAAACCCATCAGAATTGACGCGGTGGTCATTTCCCACCAGCACGATGAGGGGGTGCCGTACCGCGAACTCAAGGCTGCGGTCATCGATCATATCATTACCCCGATTCTGGAACCTACGGGTCTTTTAGACAAGGGTACAAAGTACTACGTCAATCCTACGGGGCGCTTTGTGGTCGGCGGTCCTTTCGGCGATACGGGACTTACGGGCAGGAAGATCATTGTGGACACCTACGGCGGCATGGGCAGGCACGGCGGCGGCGCATTTTCCGGCAAAGACCCCACCAAAGTCGATAGATCTGCGGCATATATGGCGCGGTATGTGGCGAAAAACATCGTGGCGTCCGGTCTTGCCGGGCGGTGCGAAGTTGAACTCGCATACGCTATCGGCGTACCGTTTCCGGTTTCGGTTATGGTAGACACATTCGGCACCTCCACTGTGTCCGATCAAAGTATTGAAGAAGCCGTGAAAAAGGTCTTTGATTTGACGCCGGCGGGTATCATAGAAACGCTCGATCTCCGCCGTCCCATTTACCGGAAAACAGCGTCCTACGGTCATTTCGGACGCTCGGAATTTCCCTGGGAAAAGATAGATAAAGCGGATGAATTGAAAAAGACTGTGAACTGAAGATTTTAGCAGGTACAATTTTGACGTATATGCGGGTTCATACCTCTATCCGTGACGGTATGAACCCGCATTGTATATATAACCTAGGGGTGTTCACGCAATGAGATAGATAAAGGTGGAGACCATCCGGTTGAGTTTGTCATAACGGGCGGCTATTCTCCTGAAATCCTTTTACCGGTGAAATCGTTCTATCTCATTCCACCGTTTGTGCAATCCTTTGTCAAAAGAACGCGGTTATGTTGAATATCGATATTGCTCAATGTGGCGTAGGAGCCGCTATCTTGAAGAGTACCGTGTATGACCGGGATTGTATCGCTTACGCCTGATGATTGGATAACCAAGAGAACGCTCAAGAAGCGTCGGCGATGCTATTGAATATTTCTACTAAATCCTTTTTGTCAATGCCCCAATTCCTTCCAAAATGTTCAAGCAGTTTGTCGGCTATATGCATAACAGTGCGAAGGTATAAAAGCAAATATTCGGCAAGCGGCGCGCAGCGGACCTTCCGTCCCTTGCCTTGCCTTACAAGAATAAGCTACCTTTGGAAAACAATGTCCTCCATTTTAAGCGACGCCGCCTCGCTCACCAGCAGCCCTGCGGAATACACAATCGTCAGCA
>JAISMJ010000129.1 GCA_031276815.1 Treponema sp. | reverse complement strand
GCCGGTTTCGGATGCGGCGTGGGATGCGTGTCATAAATAGGAATCCGCAGCGCTACCCGCCCTTCATTCGTCATCTTGTCGTTGTTCTGCAGGTTGTTCCTGACGAACACCTCCTCACGGTGAAGAAGCAGGTCCGTTTTTTCGCGCTTCATCTCCATGTCAATCTTGGTGTAAGACGCTGTTTTGTATTTTTCGTACAACGCCTTCGCTTCAACATGAAGGGCTTGGATTTCAGAGAGCTTGTCTTCCGGCAGCCCCCAGACGGTCTTGTTCGCGGTGGAAACGGCGATAAGATTTTCGCTCCACTCAAAGAACTCCGATTCTTTCGTCGGGATGTAATGTTTTCCTGACATAAAAAACTCCTTTACAAAAATATAGTCATCGCGCCGTAAAGGCGCGGATGCTTACAGTTTTAACGTCGGCGCGGACAGCACTATTGCAGGCGCGGACGGCACTATCGCAGGCGCGGACGACCTTCGCGCCTGCACGGACGGCGCTATCGCCGGCGCGGACGACCTTCGCGCCTGCACGGACGGCGCTATCGCCAGCGCGGACGCCCGTCGCGCCGGCGCGGACGCCACTATCGCCAGCGCGGACACTCTTCGCGCAGGCGCGGACGGCACTATCGCCAGCGCGGACGACCTTCGCGCCGGCGCGGACGACACTATCGCCAGCGCGGACAACGCTATCGCTGGCGCAAACAGCGTTATCGCTTGCGATAACGAGAGTAACGCATATGCTAACGAGACTGTCTATCAGAGTAGAGAAACTCGGAAAAAGTGAGAAATATAAGGAAAACGCCGGAACCGGAAGCGCCGCGATTCGGGACAAACCGGCGCGGCGTGAGAAAAATAGTCCGCGCCATGCGCTCTGCGGAGCGCGATGATGTGAGAATTCAGGGCGGCATGTCCGGCTGCTATCTCTATAATACTGTGTATCGGCGTCTATGGGGGGGGGGGGGGGATCGTGTAATGCGTATCGGACGCGGAACGGCGCGAAAATACGGCGCGTATGTCTTTTTGCATAATGGATATGCGGCGTCTATGATATACAACCATGAGACGGAGATCGCGTATACTACTTGATATACTAGCGCTTCGCAGCGCGGAAGAACCCATTCCTTTAACTTTTCCTTTTCAAAAGAAATATACTCTGGAATGTATCGTTCTGTCAAGACAGGATACGCTGCCATTATAATATTATAAAAATTAAAAATTTAAAAATAAAAAATCACGAGTATCCTTTGACGTATACATATCGTCAAAGGCGGCTTGCCGCATGGCTTCGTTTGCCGCTTCAATGCCCGCTGCCTTCGGGAAACGCTTGGGCGTCGCGCTGGTTCCTTTTCAATCCTACAGACGCCCGCCGTGCGAAAAGAGACTATTGACATAGCCTTCCCCCTGTGCGTTCATGTTCCGTTTCTCCTTCATTATACCGGACATTAACCCGGAACGTTCACGGTATACGTCAGGGGATGCGTGCGTTTTTTTATTATGTTATTATTTCTTATTATGGCGTATACTGTGGCATGAGGGATGCGATGAAAAGGATGTTTTTTATTATGGGTATGGCGGCGCTTGCGGGCGGGTTGCTCTTTGCGCGGGGTAAGAAAGACGCGCCGGAACGGGACGGCGCATACGGTGAGGGAACAGGACGCATCGTACGCATCACCGGCAGGGTAACGATATTTGGTAATGAACCGCATACATTCGCCGGCATCGTTACGGTGGACGGCAAGCGGTACGGCGTTTCGCCCGCGGAAAAAGAAACGGCGATACGAGGCTTGCAAGGGCATGTGGTTGAATTCACCGTTCAATTTCTCGAAACACAGGAAGGATACGCCGCGTTGTTTTTGAAAGACGGCGCGGTAACGCCGCTTTCATGGCGGATTGTGGACGGCTAGTCTTTATTTCGATGATTCGTATACTCTCGGAACCCGTTTGTTAATGGCGCACGTGATTTCATACGGAATGGTGCCTAATCGTTCCGCCATGTCCATAGCGGAAAGCGCCGGTTTTGTTCCGAAGAGAATAACTTTTTCAAATTGTTGAGGCGCGGCGTCTTGCCCCAGATCAACCATACACTGATCCATACATATTCTTCCCACAACCGGATGGCTGGTACCGTTAATCAGAACAACATGGTTATTTGAAAGGAGGCGGTTTAACCCGTCCCCATACCCGATGGGAATGGTGGCTATGGTCGTATCGCACGGGGCGATCCATGTCCTGCCATAAGAAACGCTTTCTCCCTTCTTCACCCGTTTGATGTACACGATATGGGACACAAGCTCCATGACAGGCTCAAGCGGCAGTAGTCCCGCAAGCGCGGGATTCGGCGGATAGCCGTACAGCATGACGCCCGGACGTACCATGTCGAACCATGAGTCCTCATGAAGCAAGACCCCGCCCGATGCGGCGGCATGTATGACGCCGGTATTGACGCCGGCTCGTTTAACCGCATCAACCGCATGGACAAACCGGCGGAGCTGCTCTTTTGTGTACCGTATGTGTTCAGGCTTTTGCGAGTCCGAGACGGCTAGATGCGTGGCAATGCCCTCAAGCCGTATGTGCGGACAGGAGTCGGCGTAGCCGGCGAGTTCCGCGGCGTCTTCTGGCGGGCAGCCTATCCGCCCCATGCCCGTATCCACCTTGAGATGGACCGCAACGCGGGCGCGCAACGCCGCAGCCGCATGTTCCAGCGCGGCGATACATGCCTTGTCCCCAACAAACGGCGTAAGCCCATGGGAAATCAGCGCCTCATATTCATCAGGCATGGGAAGCGAGAGCAGGAGAATAGGCGCGTCAATGCCCGCTACGCGGAGTTCCGCGCCTTCGTCCACAGTCGCCACCGCAAGGCAGCTAACGCCCGCTTCAAGGCACGCCTTTGCAACCGGTACCGCGCCATGACCGTATGCGTCCGCTTTTACCGGCGCGCAGATGAGCCGCTTCTCCCCTACCCTTTCCCGTATCAAGCGTATATTCCGCTTGAGATTGTCTAGGTGGATAATGGCTCTTGTCGCTCTCATACCTTATGTCCCCTGCGTGGGTTACCGGTTTCTTCTTTCTTCCAATGATTTACACTCAATGCACATCAGCGCATAGGGGATCGCTTCGAGCCTATCCCGGGGTATGCGTTTACCGCACCGTATACATAACCCGTATTTCCCCTGTTGAATGCGGGTCAGCGCCGAGTCGATCAGTTTAAGCCGTTTCATATCCTGAGTGCCAAGCGCCTCAAGCATTTTACGGTCAATGTCATCGGAAGCGCTGTCTACAAGGTCTTTAGGGTCAAGACTTTCCACAATGTGCTTAAAATCCGCATTACCGGCAACAAGATTTGAGATGAGTTCACTTTTAATAACCAGAAGTTTTTCCTGCATCCGTTCAATAAATTCCTGATCCATAAGAGCCTCCTTGGGTTGGTTTGTTTGTCTCGATCCACGAGACCGCGTAATACTACGTCCGCGATTAGAACATCATACATGTCCTTAATTTATATTATATAATCGGCAGATGACGGGATTTATAGACGTGAAAATAAAAGAAAAGCAACAAAATACGGTGAATCACTCGGCTGCGTCCGGTACCGCCGTTACATGAAGGCTTCGGGTGTGCGGGACTGACTCATTATTCATGGTTTTATGTATGCACGTGAGTATCGTCTCTCTTTTTTCATTCCATAAATGCATCGCGCCTCCGCCGCAGTGTTTATAGTCTTTACAATGCCCGCATATCCCTGTTTTCATCCACTCGCGATTCCTCATAACGTCAAACCGGTTATTCCATATATCTAATATATCTAAAAACGGTTCATGGTATATATTCCCCTGTACAAAACTACGGTGTATGTTTGGACACGCGGATATTGAGCCGTCTATCAGTACCGAAGCGATATGTATTCCCGCGTGACAGAAAAAGAACGAATCCCGTACGCGCCGTTCATATGTTCCGGTATATGCTTCACAACTGAATGTAACGGCGATGCCGTCTTTCATGCGGGAGGCGGCGATAAAATCCATCAGGCGTTGTAATTCTGTGGGCGTCAATACCATGTCGCTATTGTTCGCAGCCCGTCCAATTGGCGCTATCGTAAACAGCCGCCATGCTTTCGTCTTTCTTGACATCAAAAAATGTTTAAGCTCGGGAAGCTCATTGATGTTTTTCCGGTTGACACAGGTAACAACATCGTAGGTCAGTCCTTTTGAAGACACAATTAAATCCAACGCCTTCACCGCATGGTCAAAACTGTTGTTGTTCGCCCGAAGCCAATTATGGCTCTGTTCAAGACCGTCAAGACTGATCGTTATAGCCCCCCATTCCCGCGGCGCGTAGCCGTGCATGAATACCGGCGGTATAGTTATAACCGTTTGTAACCATGCCCCAGCGGAATCCGTGTTCCCGTAACGTCCTGCCGCATACCGCCAGATCGTCCCGTAGCAGCGGTTCGCCGCCCGTCAAGACGATTGTTATTGTATCCGCGGCATACCTGTTCTTTATAGGCAGTATTGCCCGAAGAAAATCGTTAAAGGGCATATCAGGCGCCCTCAGTGGCGCCGCCGAGGGCGCCACTGAATCAGACCCGCAGTCCGAGCCGCAGTGCAGACAGCGCAGATTACACCGCCGCGTACATTCCCAAAACAGATACCGCAATTCATGCAGTTTTGTTTCATTGCTTCTAAAGAGGCGGTGAAGGCAGCGTAAGAAAGCATCCGGCATCATTGAGAAACGGCGACATCCAGCGGTATATCGCCCATGTCTATGGTAGTTTCCACTATATTAACAGGTCTTTCCGCCGGTGAATACAAGCCGTTTTCTTTGCCGTCAATATCATCGAACCGGACAGTAAACGATTCTTCCTGCGGGACGTATATCTGAAATCTGCCTAATCTATCCGTTAGATCATAGCAATACGAATCTTCGACAACCGAGACCCGTATTCCCTCAACCGGCTTGTTTGTTTCTTTTGATCTCACGGTTCCTCGTATAAGAACATCCAGCCCCATGCTTTGCGGAGTTCCGTAACATGCTTGAATTACCAGCGCAGCGGTCGTTAATCCTAATCCGGTACAGAGTTTTCTTACCATTTTGCGGATCGTGTCCCGTGCATTTTTCATATTAATCCCCCTGTAAGTATGCTATCATTGCCCGTAATTATTTGTCAACACATAATCCGCATCTGTGATTTATGGCGGGAACGCAAAACGCGGGCTCGCTATCCCTCTTGACGGGATATTCATAATAACGCACAATAATACCATGTTTGAACACAGAAAACATATACGGTACAAGACTATCGCTTTAGCGCGTCTTCCTGATATATTTGAAGGTGAAACGTTTTTGAAAAGCTTGAGCATTACCGGCTGTAGTATTGAGGCAACCGTTTTTATTGGATTAACCCAAGGCGTTGTATACACCATTGAAATTATACCGGAGGCTGCTTCTAAAATAAGCAAATTTGAAATTCATGGTGAAGTCCGCTGGATACACATACAGGAAGATTCGTATGAAGCGGGTTTTATGATAACAGCATCTCCTCCAAAAAAAGAATTTCGGCGGTACGTTGACTACCTTGCGTGGCGTTCTTCATCCGTGCAATGAATACGGCGCCGGTTAAAGGATGGGTGTATCAGCCTGTTCCGGGTTTTGAATCCCACCTTGTACAAGAATTGACCGAGTTGGGCGGCGCCCCGCAGTCGTACGGATCGTTGTACCTTTCTGAAACGCCGCCGGTTATTTCGGCGCGCGCTTCGCACGGTGTTCCGCGCACTATGGTTTTCTGGCATCAAAACTGCTGGCTTGAACCGTTTCGCGCGGAATTCGCTTCTGTTTCTGAGGCGGCTTCCATTCTGCGGGACATTCAGCGGAACTGGGCGTCCGCTCTATCCGCCCACTATCGGCGTGGCGCACTTATCACGGAAAAACTGCCGCCGGTATCCACAAAGCGCCGCCCCTTCCCGTGGCGGGCGCCCGAATCGCCGATGGGCGCGTGGACTTTGCTTGATACGCATACCCTCCTTGCCTCGCCCCGCTGCACAAGCCCTTTTCCTAACGGAACGATCGAATTTGAAGAAGACAAGATACATCCGCCGAGCCGCGCCTATCTGAAGTTATGGGAAGCGTTTGCGCTGATCGGCTCAATGCCTCGCAAGAATGAACGCTGCCTTGATGCGGGAGCGAGTCCGGGCGGCTGGACGTGGGCGCTTGCAACATTGGGCGCGGCGGTTACGGCGGTTGACCGCGCGCCTCTTGACGGCACACTCCTCGCCCTGCCCACTGTTACCTTTCTAAAACATGATGTATTTACCGTGAAACCTGAAGATATAGGACGCATTGACTGGCTTTGCTGCGACGTGATTTGCTATCCGCCGCGTTTGTATGAATGGATTGAGAAATGGCTGGCGTCAGGGCTATGCGCTAATTTCGTATGTACGATAAAAATGCAAGGCGCGCCTGACTTTGAAACTACACGGCGGTTTGCCGCGCTTCCAGAAAGCAGGGTACTACACCTCTATCACAATAAACATGAGCTTACGTGGCTGTATACTTCGTCTAATCGGGCTAATGTGATGCCCAATACCTGAAAAAAATCTTAATCACGTCCGGAATCGCGGCAATACGGTTGCGGAGTTTCGTACCGGCAAGCATTTCCGTAATGGCGCGCATACCCTTATACGTCTTTTCCGAATAAGGCTGCCACCACAAGTTACGTTTCACAAACGGCAGTGTATCATCAACAATGACCTGCGCCTTGAGCATCTCGTGGAAACCCATTGCTCCATGGGTGCGTCCAAGCCCCGAATCCCCGAAACCGCCCCACGGCGTTTCAGCAAGCCCGTGTGACATCAGGTGATCGTTTATCATCACCGCGCCGGCGTTGATGCGAGCGGCAAGTTTTCTCGCAAGTCCGCGGTTGCGTGACCACACGGAAGCGGTAAGCCCGTACGATGACTCATTCGCCAATTTGACGGCTTCTTCATCACTATATACCGGAACAACGGCAAGCACAGGACCAAAAACTTCTTCTTTCATAATAGGCATATCGCGCTGTACATTGGTAAGCGCAATGGCAGGCGCAAGGAGACTGTTGTCGTTGAGATTACCCGCGCTTTTTGCGGCGACTTTTGCGCCCATTTTCAGACATGCCTCGACTTGTTTGGCGACCGCCTGCTTCTGCTTGAGGCTGGACATGGGTCCAATGTCGTAATCCATGCCCTTATGATCACTGATAACGCCGGTGCGCCCATCGCCGACTCGGAGTATTTCCGTCACAGAAGAGAGTGTTTGCAGAAATGGCTCATAAATAGCGTTATGGACGAACACCCGCTGTACCCCGCCGCAGGACTGCCCCGCGTTGGAAAAGCCCGCCCACACCATGCCGTTAACGGCTTTTTCTATATCGGCGTCCGCCCGAATAATAGCCGCGTCCGCTCCGCCGAGTTCCAGCACAAGGGGGAGCAGCCGCGGAGCGGCTAGAGCCATGAGTGCGCGCCCAACGGCTGTGGAACCGGTGAAAAAGAGTTTATCAATGCCGCCATGAATGAAGGCAGCTCCCGCTTCTTTTCCGGGCATTTCAACATAGGTGAAAAGACCCGCAGGCAATTCCGCTGCGGCAAAAACGGAGGCGAGGATGCGCCCCACTTTCAGGGTAGATGAGGCGACCTTGAGGATGACGGCGTTACCCGCGAGCAGCGCCATGACTACTTCGGAGAACGGTATGGCAAAGGGGTAGTTCCACGGCGAAATGACGCCGACTACGCCGTAGGGTTTGTACGTTATTCGGCTTCTCTTGTTAAACATGAGCGAATTCCCCCCATAAATCCGCTCGTCCCTACAAAGCCGTTTACCTTGTTTTATGTAATAGGAAAGCGCCATTACTGCGGGCAGCACTTCCGTTGCCAGGGCATCGAGTTTTACCTTACCGTTATCCTGATGAATGATCTCCGTTACTTCATCAACATGATCCCCTAAAAATTGCGCGGCTTTTTTGAGACGTTGTTGCCGTTCCTTGTAGGAAAGAGCAGCCCATTTTGTCTGAGCATACCGGCTATGCGCGACAATTTCGGCGATTTCTTTTGTAGATTTCTTTTCCCCCATGATTATCCTCAGTCATCTCTATTATTTTTCTTCATTGTACAATGGTTTGTGATACGGGACGCCCTTCACGGTACACTTTCGAGAGGTTGTACTGATCAAGGTAACGTTCGCCCCGGTAGAAAAAGGCGTATTGATACGTTCCCGGCGGAAGATACAAGATTAGTTCGTAATGTCCCGGCGTTTTTTCTTTCATCTCATACATGAACGGGTCCCAATTATTGAAACTGCCCGCCACATAGATCGTCTCATGTGGAAACGTATCAAATCTGAATGTTACCGTACCGGAGGGAGTATCCTGCGGGGTAAGGGGTCTTGAAATATTCGGCATGGGTGCAATAGAACGGGCTAAACCAGCTTCATCAATCCGCCGATTGGGATTCAGGGGATCTGCGGTCCACAATCCGTTGATGATGAGCCGGTATTCCACCGATTCAACGTCTTCCGGTACCGTGTAAGTATAAAACAGAATTCCCGGATCCTTGTGGGTTATGGGCGGCGCTTTCTTACTTTCTGTAAGCTGGGGAGTCGGCATATCATCGGGGATCAGGAGCTTCTGAAACCAGTAGACTTTGGAAAAACCCTCGTGGGCAAACGCTATGCCTACTTTATTATAAGTAGCGGGAGCGGTAAACAAGATACTGTCCTCTATCACTTCAGGGGCGCCGGAACTTTTTAAATTTACCAGATAATTTATAAATTGATATGATGATGTATCAAGCGCATAGGTTGTGCCGATAATAAAGAGAAGAAATAACGTAAAGACTACTTTCGATTGTGCTTTCATGGTTCTTTACAATTATCGGATAATATTGCAATATATTCAAGAAGCTGGAATGTAATTCCGATACGCCGATTCGGACTCCGTAAAGAGTAGTTCGGTACCCCTATTCAGGGAGATAAATTAAACATATATGTTCAAGGGAATAACGTGCCGTCAGTAGACAATCTTGATAAATTTAGAAGTTTGTTTCGTAATATAGGAAATGAAGCAAAAGATTCAGCTTCAAAAGGACTTTCATTTAATGACTTTGACCTGCCTGATGGTAGAAAATCATCTTTTCCGTTTGAAGATATACCTCAAGATGAACATATCGTAGACAATACTAGCGATATGGCAGAGTATCTCAACACGCTTGAAGCGGCGCCGGATTTTAATCTTGACGATCTGTTTGATGATAATTCGTCTCTTAGTGCATCTAGCGCCGAAGATACTCCGTTTACTGAGCCGTTTGACGGAGGGGAGCTAGTGTCCCCGTTTGACGAAGACGTTCTGCCGCCCCTAGACGAAGATGCGGCTTCGAATGTCAATACGCCGATAGACGGCTTAAACCTTGACGACCTGCCGGACTTCAATGAAACCGCCGCACAGCCGGACGGTGAGCCACTTGACGAACCGTCACTTGTAGACGGCTTAAACCTTGACGACCTGCCGGATTTCAATGAAACCGCTACACCACAGGACGGTGAACCGCCGTCCGTAGACGAAGATGCGGACAGGACTGCGTCCGGTACCGACACAACGGATTTCGAGCAGCCCGATATTTTTATGCCGGATGCGCTTGATACCGGTGAAGCCCTTGAAGATTTTATAGTTCCGGATATTGACGGTGCTAGTTCGAAAAAGCCCGCCGTGATCCCGCTCGGATTACCTAAAAGCTCTGATAATATTGAAGAAATCGTATTAAGCGAAGAGGACTACGAACATCTCACGAATGCGCTTGCTTCGTACCCGCTTAATCTGCGTATTGCCTGTGAGGAGCTGATAGCGGAACAAGCGGTAGCGCCGGACTTGATGTCCAAGCTCATCGCCCTGCTGGTAAAAGAAGTGCATCCCCAGGAAGTCGCTGATTTAGCAGGAAAAATACAGGGACGCATCATCACTATTCCGAAAGGGTTTGAAAAGAAAAGCGGCGCGGACCTTGATGCTGAAAAAAACAGTTTTAGATATATTTTTATCCATAAAATCCTCCCTATTGCGGGCTTTACCCTTTTTGGCATACTCGTAGCGCTTTCACTCGTGTATTTGCTACACCAATTTATCTATATCCCCCTCCATGCCGAATCAATATACAAACAAGGATACGCGATTATTGAGGAAGGAAAATTCCAAGAAGCAAACAAAAAGTTCACCGAAGCATTCAAATTGCATCGCGTGAAGAAGTGGTTCTATAGATACGCCGAAGCCTTTACCGGAAAACGCCAGTACCTATTTGCGGAAGAAAAATACGAGGGACTGCTCAGATACTACCCGCAAGAAAAACAGGGGGCGCTGGACTACGCCGCGCTTGAAACGAACCAACTGCAAAATTACGAGAAAGCGGATGGTATTATTAGAAAATACATACTCAACTATTCGGTTAATGACAAAGATGGGCTGCTTGCACTCGGAGATAATGCCCTTGCATGGGGTGAAATCGATCCTTCTAAATACGAGACCGCTCGTGAAGCCTACGCCCGTTATATGGAGGCTCACGGACGGTCCGATCCCGTGCTTGAACGGATGGTAAAGTACTTTATCCGTACCGATAACCTCAAGGAAGTGCTTCCCTTACAGCAGTACTTCAACGCTCCTGAAAAGGAGCGGAAACCGGTCATATCCGCGGAAACCTTTACGGAAATGAGCGGCTATCTCCTCGACAAGCAGTTTGAGGAAACTGAAGGCGTTCCTAACGAATACGTTTCACAGATTACTGGCGTACGCGATCTCCTGCTTAAAGCCGTTGAAAAAGGTCCGTCCATTCCCGAAGCGCACTACAACCTTTCCCGTTACTACCATTATTTCAACAACTTCCGTGAAGAACGGAGCGCCTTGGAATCTGCGCTTTCACTTTTTGATGCGGCTGGCGAATCAACCGCGAAACGCATGAAAATAAGACTTGATGCGGAACGCAGGTACGCCGAAACGCTTATCGCCCACAAAGAATTCTTCGCCGCAGAAGAGCATCTGCAAAAAGGCATAGAACTCTATGAGGATGCGCTTTCCCGTAAATTTATATCGCCGGATCCCCAGTCCGCGCGGCTCTATGCGAATATGGGCGATCTTGATTACTTTACCAAAGAAGGCGATATGGACATGGCGCTCCAGTACTACCTCCGCGCCGAACAAAACGGCTGGTCTCCGCCCGAAATGCAGTACCGCATGGGTTCCGCTCATTACCATTTACAGCAATGGGCGCAGGCGCAGGAACGATTTACCGCCGTAGCCGACATGATTCCCTACAATAGGCGCCTACTCAACAGTTTGGGAAACGTCTCTTATCTCCGGGGCGATTATTTTATGGCGAAAGCCTATTACTCACGGCTGCTCGACATGCTGAATGCCGATAAAAAACGCTTCCCCGTCCTTTTTCCGCAAACCAGAGACGATCACTTCACATTAGCCGAGCGGCTCATGATCGCCGAAAACAACATGGGCGTTGCATTGGAAACCATCACCGCCCGTACCGGAAATCCCGAATACAAGAAGCAGGCGCTTGATTACTATATCAATTCCTCCCTTGCATGGGATGGTCTTACCCGCGATCCCCAAACCCTCGTGAGAGCCGGCGTAACCGATCTTACTTCGCCCGGAGTGAATCTAGCGTCTCTGAATTCGCAAAACGCCTTTAACCCCGAAATTGATTATGAACCGCAGATATACGTTGAGATTGACAAGGATGTGCTTGAACCTTCTCCGTGGGAAGCATTGGCGCCGCAAAACAACCGACTTTCGGAACCTTTGGTGCCATGATGATCCCATTGACAGATTCAAATAAAAAAGCATGAAAGGGAAGCGCCGTTTTTACACATGTATGATGGAGACGGCGTTTTGTCTGCTTTTCTTTCTTCAAATTCTTTTTGTTATAAAAACCTTTTGGTTTATGTTCAACCTTTCTCGTGTTTTTCCTATTCATACTATTTAGCGGAAGTTTTACACGTATATTTTGCTATAGATTCCCACTCTTGTATAGTCCGTATCTTTATGCTCGCTGTAACATACGGCGAAAAATCGGAAATTATATCTATAAGCCATTCATCCCATTTCCTACTAACGCGATATCTCTCTCTTTTAATCTTGATAAATTAGCCGTCTAGTTGTATAAATACATACTAGAATAAGGAGGTGGAAGATGGAACACGAAAAGCCGAAAACGGTTGCCGAAATAGCGAAGATGTTTAATTGCGGGGAACGGATTGTACAGCGGTGGGGTGAAAACAATGGGGTACAATATATAGGAACTGGTAATAGAAAAATATGGATATTTTACCCTGATGACATAGAACGGTTTAAGAACCGGCCTAGGCGAGGGCGACCTAAAAAAAACCTTAAAATGGTTTCTGAAGAATCTTGAACATTTTTCCGCCGTTCCCATAACTTAAAGGGTCCGTCCGCAAATTCCAAATCCGCCTTGTCGATAAAAGCCTTGAGTCCGTAAGGCGTGGTAGCAAAACTTTCCATTTTGCCGCTGGACGCAAACTCGTTTGCTTGACTCCGTTCCCCCGCCATAGTGGCGTCAGGCACCTTGTAGACATTTTCTTTATCAAATAGCGCGTACTTGCCCGATGGCTTTCCCACAAGGATTCTGGGGAATAAACGAGAACCAACCATTGACTCCCTGACCTTTGCCGAATAGTCCACCGCTAAATTTGACAGCAGGGGACTCACATATCCTTTTTCTCGCCGCATCTACAACCTCCTTTATTCCGCTGCGGGAATCGTAACGCTCCCGTGTTCTACCAGCATGTCCACATACTCCCCTTCTGCGCCGCTTTCGAGGAATATGCCAACAGTATTGTACTGCCCCGCCTCATCCGGCAGGGCTTCAAACGCGCCGGACGTATCGCTTTTCACAACCGCCTTCTTGCCGGCAGCGACCGTTCCTCCGGCTAACACCTTTACCACGCCGTGCAGGACTATCCCCACCGGCTCTCCCGCTTCTTTGGCTTCGTTGGCTTCATAAGGGTACACGCCGATAAAGTCTCCCGCGCCGGACGCTCCCGGCGCTTTGACCGTGGTATCCCCGCTTCCCTGTACCACCGCGCACCCGGGCTTGAGCGCCGATTCCGCTCTATAGGCTCTGCGATTAATCATGAGATGCCGCCTCCTCAAACAGTTCCGGTTTTTCAGCGAACAACGCTTCAGCGGCTTCGGCAAAAGTGTCCAGATGACGCTCCTTCTGGAACGCTCTGATTTTCCCTGTCAGCTCCGCGCTTTCCGCCCGGGCGGACGGAGCCCTGGTTTTAGGCGCGGCATGATTCCCCGAAAGGTCTACCCGCGGCGCGGCTCCGGCAAACAGCGCCCTGAACTGTTTCCGCTCCTCGCCTTCAAGCGCGCAGTCAATACTGACGGCAGTACCGAACTGCGCCGGGTGATCTTCCCCTCGTCCCGCAGGGTACCAAAATACGCCTCCGACTCCGCCTTCTTTCCGGACTGCTTCAAGTCGGCGTTTTCTTTCCGTAGCGCGGCTAATTGCGCGTTTTGCGCGGTAAAATCCGCCTTCATTTTTTCCAATTCATCCATACTTACCTCCGATTCGTTGGTTTGCTCTTCCGGGTCGCCGGAAAAGCGTTTTATTTCCGCCGCGCCTACCTTGCTGGTAAACACGGTCGTATGCTCCTCCTCTTTAGCAAAGCACGCTATGCCGCCGAGAGGAAGCGAAAAATACGCGGGCAGTTTCGCCCCCGCAACCGCGGGCGTGTCCCGCCCCAAGAGCGCTATTGCCCGTAAATACGGCGGCTGTTTCTCGTCTATCTTGTCATGCTCATATATCTCGACCGACATATATTTGAGTTTCTTCTCCGCCACTTTCTTTTTCACGTCCGCCGATATGTCCGTCACAACCGCATACACTTTACCAGCCCCGTCCATACGGAGGCTTTGCACCCACCCGTGCGCGTCCTGATAGCTGTCATCCGTCCCGTACCAGCGGTGTCCGATGACCAGCGGCGCGTCATAAAACGTTTCAGGGTCTTCAGGGTCATACGCGTCCACCATCTTCCGCACGCGCTCTTTCGACCAGTCCCCCTGCGGGTATTTCCCCGCCTTGAAAATCATAATCTCAGGCATAATACCTTCTACCCTCCCTCGTTCTACTTTGTCATGCGGCGCTCCCCGCATACTACCGTTTAATCGCGTTCAAATGCCGTTCAAATTCAATCCTGTGTTGTGTTCCATAGATAAATCCGTTCGCGCCTCTCTACGGTGTTTGTACGGTTGGAGCGTCATAACGCCGCCGCATGGTCAGCCGTATACGATGCGGTAGGGTTTTATGTTTTTCCGGTACTCCCCCTCGCTCATACACCGGTTAAACCCGTTCCCGTCGCTGTACCGCTTTACCCGCCGCTCAAACACTCTGCGGTCTTGCTCAAATCCGCCCCCCACTCAAATGCCGCCGGTATGTCGAACACCGCCTTGACCGCAACCGGATAAAACTGCGGCACTTCGTTCCCGTGCCATACATCAGGCGGCGTGTCCGGTCGCGCCGCTTTCAACGCCCCATAGTTCCGCGGGTCATTGAAATAGTCCATCAAGACCTCCTCGCTCTGCGGCTGGTATGCGCCGGGACACCTACACGCCACATCGAAACCCATTGCCGCAATGCACGTTACCGCCGCCGATGGCCCGCACGAAACCAGCCACCCACGGTCAGACCGTTTCCGCAATACCTCCTCCGTTGGATTGTTCGTCTGCGTATAGTAACAATCACGGTCATTCCAAAACTGAACCCCTTTTATCATCGTAATACCTCCTTATACTCTATCATTCGGGCTTGCGCCAAATCAAAGAAATTATTTGAAGAAATTAGTCCTCTCCTCCCGCTTGACTGTTTCCGGCAGAGGCGCAATACTACTAGAGAATACCGCCGAGAAGTCGGATGAGAAGCAGACCCATGGCTGATGTATTCAGTCTGGCGTGCAGCGGGGGAGCGAGACCCCGCCGGTCGGCTACCATATCTTTTCATATACTGTATCCCCATAATTATTTTCAACCACTCCCATTGTTATGACGCGCAATGCCGTATATGTTTCTTTCTCTTTGTTAAACCATGCTTTCAAAACAATTTTCAAAACTTTGTTTTTTCCTAACTTTTTAACAAAATGAATCTCCTTGATAGTGTCTTTTGATTTTTTGGCGCGATAAATCATTTCAGGTTCTTGAAGCGTCTGGTATACCTCATTAAAAAGTTCCTTTGGTATTTTCCGCTTCGCGTTTTTATCATCGGTTCCGTGCCACAGGTCATGGTCGGTCGCCATGATTTTTGAGTCCCGAACCCCGAACCGCCGCATGGCTTCAAACCGCCCCGCTTCCAGATTGCCCACTTGATAGTTCACGTTCAACGGCTTATAATCCGCCTCAGCGGTTCTTGTGATAAGCGTTTTGAATTCGCCTTCCGTCATGCGCGTCCCGTCCATGCTCCTATGGTACTTTGCATATATCTGCTTTAACGTCTCTTTAGGCAGATTGGTATACTTCGCAAAGTTCGGCGCTAACGCTTCCCGCCCGGCATTATACGCCCACGTCCCGTCTATGTCAGGCAACGTCTCTGTAGTCGAGTCGCCAGCCGTAATGCCCTCCCGTTCCGCTCCGGCTTCGCTCTTGGTTGTTACATAACACCGGCACCCCCACCCATTCGGCGGATAGTATCTATCCCAGAACGCGTCATCGTACCGGTAGGCTTTCCCGTGCAGGGCTAGGTGTTCCTGTCTCCGGTTATTGCCCGACAATTGCGACTGATACACCCATATAGGACGCAGTCCCGCCCCCTGTACCTGTTTCCGGTATTGCGCTTGCGCGTAGGCGGTTCTCATGTTAGTCTCATATATAGTCTTGACGCGCCAGTTTATGTAGCGTTTTTCATCCCCCGTATGTCCCGCGCCGCCGTACCAGCCCTTCTCTTTCATCATGTCTAACATGCCCTTCCGGAAAGACTGAAAGCCCACGCCTTCTCTCATTGCCTTGTTCAACAAGCCTTGTATGGCGTCCAGCACCGCCGCCTCATTGGAGTGGGCTACCGTGAAAGCGTGGGCATGTTCGCCCCACTTCAAATCGTCCCATCGTTCGGTCGGCGTGTCGATTTTCTTTTCGAGAAACTCCTCCGCTAGGACAGGCGCGGGGAATCTACCGGTAGACACGCTAGGCATGATTTCCCCCTATCCCCTGCGCCGCAAAACGCGCCTCGTCAATACCATGCGTCAAATCGGCAAGTGAACGGGTCTTAAACGCTGATATAAGCGTCTTAAACGCGTCATCATACCCGTCAACCGTTCCCAGCGCGTCCGCATACTCCTCTATCCCTTTGTCAATCGCTTCCTGCCCCGACTCCAGCAGTTGTTTCGCGAACTCGTTCATGAGGCGATAGTCCTTCGCTTTTTGTTTTTCCGCCTTGGACGCGAAAATCGACGCCGTGTAATGCTGAAAGAAATCATGCTTGAGCATATTGCCGCCGCACCCGCAGGGACAGGAAGCGAACCGCCCCGCGGCGCTTCCGATTCCCTTTTCTTGCCCGCCGCTTCCCGCTATAGCGAAATCCTCCGCGGGAATCCCGTATTCCCGCTCAAGGTAGGTCTTTTGAGGGCGCCACCCGATTGCGTACAGTTTTACGTCCCGCTCCGTGCGCTCTTTTTGCAAATCTTCATCTTTGACAAATTCGAATATGGGCGGCAACACATCCGCGCCGTAATTGTAGTATGTCCACACCGCGGCAAGCCGGTTGAAACAGGTCGCAATACGGCGGCGGTCCGCGGCGGATAAGTCTTGCCGGACTAGGTTGTGCGCTTGCGCCGCCGCATAGCTCCCCGCGCTCCCGATGTCGGTCGTCAGCGTCTGCCCCAACACCGCTTTGGATATTTCCTTGTTGGTCGCTTCTATGTATTCCTTATGAACTGTAGAAATGCTCCCTTTATTGGCTATACTGTCAATAGTAATCTCCGATTCCGCGGGCGCTATCGCAACCGCGGGCGCTATCATGCTTCAAGCGCCCTCAAGAGTTCAGCCTTGTGCTGTTCGTTGGCATTACTCGGATATTTCCCGTACATAAATGCCCCGCCGTATTTTTCCACAAATACCGTCCACCACTGAAACCCCTGTCTTTTGAACGTTGCCGACCAGTAGCATTTTGAAAACACCTTGACCCCGTAGGGGTTTGCGTAACTCGGTCGATGCCGCGCAATCAAAAAGCGGTTCTCCGGCAGCGGCTCCGTGCCGATGACCCCGGCGCGGAATACAAGCCGGTTCTCTTGATCGAACTCAAACCATTGCGGCGGCTTACCCACAATATCTCCGATGCCCCACCGCCCGTTATCAGAAACCCAGATCACTTCAAGCGGCGAATAGCCATAGGCGACCGCGTCCATCATCTCCTCTATAATCCGCGGAACATCAAGTCTTCCCAGTTGTTCCGCGAATATTTCCCGCGCTTCCTTTTCCTTTGCGCCATTGCCCCCGACAGCGCAGAACCATTCCGCCCCGCTTGCCGCCGAACACCGGATACTCCATACGCTTTCCATATGGCTGTCAATAAGCAGTTCTTGCAACGCGGTAATGTCCCGCCTCATTTTCCGCAACACCGGATCGGGATCGGGCAGCGTCCGCATGAGACGCGCAAAGTCATTGGCGCGTTGCCGTATCGCGAAATGCCGCCTCCCGATTCGTCCCTTTCTATTATTGTTTCTTTGCGTCCTTCAGCGGTGTCCCGTTTCCGGGAAGGTCCCCACGTTGCTTTCGCCATTATTCATATCCCCGTAACACTTCCGCGCTTTGCCACGGGCGGCTTGTGGTAGGCATCCCCGCCCGCCGCCGAGCGCTTTCCAGCAGTTTCCGCACTACTCCTTCTAGCGCATCGGGCCCGTCTTTATATTCGCCGTCTGGAAATTGCAGCAACTCGTCTATCAGTTCCTTTTGATCCGGATCGCTCTTATAAAACTTGATAATGCCGTTCTCAATCGGCGCGGACAGCGTCCCTTCAATCCGCGTGTCCTTGTGAATCGTGTTTGTCTCCGCTCGATACGGAATGTGATACCCTTCCCGCTCGGCTTTCATATCTAACACTTCGCCCAGCAACGCCTGCCCGCCGTTGTCTTCATAAAACATCCAACTTGGATTACAGGTCGCATATATCATATACATCCCGTCCACCATGCGCTGCACGCTCTCTTTGCGTATCCGCGCCTTCAGTACATAAATGATTCCCTCGCTGGTAATGCCAGCGCACACGGTCGCTTTGTAACAATGGATCTCCTCATGTTTCACGCTGGGGTCGGTCCACGAAAAAACATACGCGAACCGGATCGCCGCGAGTTCTTCCGGCTGGTATCCTTTGATATCTTCCTCTCTGAAAACCCGCTCATCCAACGCTATCGGAACCAGCAGAAATTCCTGCCCATACGCCAGATTCCCAATCGTCCGCTTTAACCGTGCAAGCTGGGTCATAGGAAACGCCGCTTCCCATGCCGGTTTCCCGCGCACCTCAGCCGGAAACTTGTATGTCTTTACCGCCCGTATTTCATCACCGCCCTTTTCCAGCGTTGACGCCACGCATTGGGTATTAAGCGGCGTAGCGACTATAACGCACGAATACGTGTCGGCTAGCGCGGGGATTAAATCCTGCATGATCCAGTCGACGGACGCTTTGACAAACTTCCGGCTCTTTGCCCGCTGCCGGCTTTGTATATCGTCAAGCCGCGCATAATCCGGACGGCTGGGCCCGTGTACAAAACCGCGCGGGTCTTGCCCCATCGACACCGCCAGCACGCCGACTGTTTTTCCTCCGCTCCCCGGCACATTCACGGTGAAATGCTCCAGCGCCGGTCGTTTGCCCTCCGGTATAAAATCGCCGAAATCGTTCTTGAGCCGTTGGTTATACATTAACTCCGCGAGGATGCGCCCCGTGAACCGTCCCGATTTCTCTTCGTTATAGCTCGAAAACAGCATGAAGTTTCGCCTGCCATACGCAATCTCATGGATAGGGTCTAGCAACGTAAAGTAAGTCGATTTGCCCGAACCGCGAAAAGCTTCCAGCAGTATCGGTTCTTTCTCTTCAAGCCGTATGCGTTCCCATTTCTTGTGGAAAGCGGCATACTCATGCGGCACATAATCGGGAAAGTAGGTTTGAGCAAACTCCAGCACGCTAGTCTCGCATGTCTTTTTCCGCTCCGCTTTCGCTTTGAGTGAATTATCCAGAAACAGAGGGCGGCTTACTATTTCTTCTTTGAGTTCATTCCATGCGGATTCTAATTGTTTTAACGTTCGTATGTCCCGCACCTACTTAAACCCCCCAATAGTCGTGCGAAGTATATTTACACGGGATGAGTCCGTGTAAAAAATGAAAGAGACAACGCGCCAAACAACACGCGGAGATTTTCCAGTTTAACGCCGCGTGTTGAATATAGTTCATGCTAAAATAACTCCTTCCCGGTGGCATACTTCACCAGTTCCTGATATATGCTCTCCCAATGCGGTAAGACGCCAACACCTCTTTTTTACCCGCGCGTTTTTTGGTGACCGCTTCTATGTCCTGTTCAACGTCTCCCCTGTATGCCGTCTGATAGGCGTCATACAAAAACGTCCTATCC
>JAISMJ010000115.1 GCA_031276815.1 Treponema sp. | reverse complement strand
ACTGACGTTTGAAGAAGACGAGCGGGGGAAGCGGGTGTATTTTGCGGCGAGATGGGAAAACGGGACCGTGCTGAAAGGGGACTGGAGCGAGATATATTCCGCCGTTATTCCATAACGAGGTAGGAGATAAGACATTCCTACGGGTTCCGCGGGGATCGTTTATGATCGCTGGGCGTTTATATAAGGACGGCGGTCATCTTTTGATTAGTCGGGTGAAACCGCGATGCGATATCGCTGCGGTGTTCGCATAATACAGGAAACTTGCCCGTATAGGCGGTTAAAAAATAGACGCCAATGATTTCTGAAAAATATCGGAAATTATTGACACGGCAGAATTCAGGTCGCTGTTGAGCAAGGAAATATAATTCAAGAATTATATCATATACATAAGGAGTATATAATGAAAAAGAGATTAGTGGTAAAGGTAATTTTCATGGTGGTCGTAGGTAGTACCATTTTTGCCCAAAATTCTCAAAATGCAAATTTCGGTAAATATCCGATAGATTATGAAATTGCCTACATGCGTATACTTGGTTATTTTTCACCGGTGCCGACCGTAAGAGATTTATTTGGTCCGTCGGCTGCATTTGCAACATCTTTTAGAAATGTTCCAACAAATGTTACCCTTGAAAAAACAAGCGGAAATGCGGATGAATTTACTGCACAACTTCTGGTTACAATCAACGTGCCTGATAAAGGCAACGTTAGATTGATGCGTATGCAGGTTAGATTTGAAGCCGATGATATGTCAGAAATGAGCTATGTTCGTTATGTAAAAACTGTTAATTTGATGAATGGAGAAGTATCAGAACAGGAATCATATGGTGATCAAATGTCAGATGGAAATATTTTAGGTTATTTTGTCGGCATAATGCAAATTTTCTGGGATATATCAAAATTCTTGAAATGACAAACTTAAACCGTGTTAAGAGGGGAGCGTCTTTGAAGAAAAGGCATGCGCTGAAAAAGACGGGAGAATAAGAACAGGTGTTACCCGCATAATGCGCCGCATTAAATGCGCTGTATTATGCGGAAACACTCGCCACCGGTGAGAATGGCAACCGTGTTGCGTATGCCGTACTATAACCGCGGAATAACCTTGAAGCGCTGCGGAAACAAGGGTATTGACCGCGCACTGCGGCGAAGGAGGGCGGATAGCGGTTTACCGGAATAATCCGGCGATAAGCGAATGTCCCCGGGACCTTCAAACGAACCATTTATGCGCCCTCGTATGGGTACGATGTTTTTACAACTCCGCTCTATGGTAGAAAAGAACATGTACGAAACATTGACAGCACAACAAAAAGCCCGGCTAGCCGGGCTTTTTTAGTGGAGCGCACGGAACGCGCTAACGCAGAGGCTTCATGCGCTGCTTAAAGAGTAAACAGGGAGAATAAGATTGGGATTTAGTGATGAAACCTACCGGAACAACGTGTTGCAGGCTCTCCTTCGCGGCGCTCTATACACGAGTGAAGCCGCGTGGATATGCCTCCCCTTCTCTTGAACAGAGGAAACGCTGATCAGAACGCGCAAGCCCCGCGGCGTTAGACGGAGATAGCTGATCTTTGCACGATACGCAATTCGTCAATGGCGGCGTGAAAAAAGCGCGGAACGGAAAAGGTTGACAAGCATTGCCGGCGCAGGCTATACTCGTCCGTAAGCTACAAGGAAGGTATACCGGCGTGAGTAGCGCGGTTTAGCGATAATCCCGTAGCGTAACGAGCGCAGAAGAAGCAAGACATACCCGTCAAACCGCTCCTTTGAAACAGCGGGCAGGTTTGCGCGAGTGTTATAAGGAGGAGTATGATGATACCTGAAGCTCTCCGCATAGCGATTTCAGGGAAGAGCGGGTGCGGGAATACCACAGTAAGCCGCATGGTGGCGGAGAAACTCGGACTGCGGTTTATTAACGTTACCTTTCGTTCCCTTGCGGAGGAAAAGAATATAAGCCTAAAAGAAGCGCTTGCCCTTGCCGCGAAAGATGATTGGTGGGACAGAGAGGTGGATCGCCGGCAGGTGAGCCTTGCCCGTGAAAACGGCGGCTGCGTACTTGGGTCGCGTCTTGCGATTTGGATGCTGCCGGAAGCCGATGTGAAGGTGTATCTCTTCGCCGGACTTGAAACGAGGGCGCAGCGCATCGTCAAGCGGGAGGGCGGCGTTCTTGAAGAAGCCGTTGCGTTCACGGCGGAGCGGGACAGGCAGGATAGGGAGCGCTACCTTCGGCTGTACAACATAGACAATGACGAGTATGGGCTTGCCAATCTTGTTATTGACGTTACGTCCCTGCCGCCGGAAGAGATAGCCTCCCGCATTGCCGCGCGGGCGCTGCACAGCGCGCGCCGCGCTTAATTCTTGAAACTGTGAATCGGCGCGGGAATCCTCCCGCCGCGTCCAATAAAAGCGGCGCTCTGCGCGGGATTAACCGCCATGACGGGCGCGCCGCCTAAAAGCCCCCCAAACTCAGCCCAGTCTCCCGCCTTTTTGCCCGGAACCGGTATGACCCTGACCGCGGTGGTCTTGGCATTCACCATGCCGATAGCCATTTCATCGGCTATGATGGCGGCGATGGCGGACGCCGGCGTGTCTCCGGGGAGCGCTATCATGTCGAGACCAACCGAGCAGACGCTGGTCATCGCTTCCAGCTTATCCAGACAGATACTGCCGGATAAGACGGCGGCAGCCATGCCTTCGTCTTCGGAAACCGGTATGAAAGCGCCGGAAAAGCCACCTACATGGGTTGACGCCATGACGCCGCCTTTCTTTACCATGTCGGTAAGCAGGGCGAGCGCCGCCGTAGTGCCGTGAGCGCCGGCAGCCTCAAGCCCCATTTCCTCAAGGATGCGGGCGACCGAGTCCCCAACCGCCGGCGTCGGCGCAAGCGACAAATCAAGTATGCCGAAAGGAACGCCGAGCCGTTTCGCGGCTTCCATGCCGACAAGCTGCCCCATGCGGGTTATCTTGAACGCCGTTTTCTTGATGATATCAGCCAATTCGTCAAAACAAGCGTCCTTGTAGGCTTCGATTGCGGCTTTTATTACTCCGGGACCGGAAACGCCCACGTTAAGTACCGCTTCGCCTTCCCCGACGCCGTGAAACGCGCCCGCCATGAAGGGGTTGTCTTCCGGCGCGTTGCAGAAGGTTACGAGCTTTGTACACGCGCGCCCGTCTTTGTCCGCGGTTTTCTCCGCGGCTTTCTTCACAGTCTCGCCCATGAGCCGCACCGCATCCATGTTGATGCCGTTTTTTGAACTTGCCACATTCACCGAAGAACAGATACGCTCCGTGGCTGCAAGGGCGTCAGGAATAGAGGCGATGAGCCGCTTGTCCCCGGTGGAGCATCCTTTTTGTACAAGCGCGGAAAAGCCGCCGATGAAATCAACGCCCAATTCCGCGGCGGTTTCGTCGAGGATTGTCGCATACGGCGTGTAGTCGACATCATCGGAAGCGCCCGCGATAAGCGCGATGGGCGTGACGGACACCCGCTTATTGATGATCGGTATGCCGTATTCGATTTCGATATCCCGTCCGGTTTTGACGAGGGTTCCGGCGACCCGCAGCAGTTTTTCGCGTATGCGGCGCCGTGTTTCAACGCCGGATGTGGAAATGCAGTCCAGCAGGGAAACGCCCAGCGTGATCGCCCGTATGTCGAGCTTATGGCGCAGAAACATATCGATGGTTTCTTTTATTTCAAACGGTGTAAATAGCATACTAAATCCTGTGCATAGCGGAAAACACGTGTTCATGCATGAGGCTTATGGACACGTTCATGGCGTCCCCTATTGCGGTAAGCTCTTTTTTAATGCTTTCAAGGTCTTTCTGCTCATCCGATAGGTGCGCCATCATCATCATAACGAAGTTGCCTGACAGCACGGTTTGACTGATGTCTTCAATGTTAATATTCCGTTCCGCAAGGAAGCCCGCTATATTGGCGATAATGCCCACTTTGTCGCTGCCGACAACCGTAATAATTGCATTCATAATTACCCCTCTTCTATTTTATGTTCGGTCAAAAAGAGATCCAGCACCGTAAGGAACAGGATCACGATCATGGGACCCAGAATAAGACCGTTTAAGCCGAGAACCCTCACTCCGCCCATGATGGCGAAGAAAATGACAAGCGGGTGCAGTTTTATCCTGTCCTGTAAAAAGATAGGGCGCAGGAAATTGTCTATGATTGAAATAAAAAACATGGATACAAGGAGAAAGACAATGCCGCGTACGATCTCGCCGTTCAGCAGGAAGACAAGACCGAGCGGCCACCAGACGGTACCGCAGCCTATCACCGGAATAAAGGAACAAATAAAGACCAGCGCGGCGAACACCAGCGCTCCTTTTATGTTGAAAATCGTAAAGATGATGCCCGCGGAAACGCTCTGTATGATAGCGACCGCGATGTAGCCCATGAAGAGATTTTTGGTAATCTCCGAAAATTTCAAGACAAGGGTTTCCATGTATTCTTTGCGTATGGGGATGGTATGTTTTAATAAACCGGAGAGCGTAGAGCCGTCAATATAAAAGAAATACAGACAAAAGAACATCATAACCATAGTAAAGAGGAAAGAACTGATATTTTTTGCCAAGCCGCTGCTGAATTGCACCGCGCCCTGCATACCGGAACTCAGGAGCTGCAGCACCTTCGCCTGAATTTCGTCCGCGCTGATGCGAATCTGCGCCGCGCTTATATCCGACACAAAACCGGCTATTGATTCAAAAATATCGTGGATCATGCCGGGCTTCGCATAGAACGTGTATTGAGCGTAGCGGATGAGGTCTACAATCTGATTGAAAAACTGAAAGACCATAAACGATAAGGGGATCAGAATGAGGATCAGGGTGCCGAGCGCAAAGACGCTTGCCCATATACTCCGCAGAATTTTTCCCTTCAGCGTGGTCCCGTTGATCTTTTTGATAAGCCGTTTGTAGAGGGGGCTCATCATGATGTACAGCAATACGGACCAAAGCAAGACCGTGAAAAAAGGCGCGAATAGCCTGCACACCATTAAAAACAGCAGTACCAGTAATGCGCCGAATACGTAATTTTGAATAGGTTTTTTAGAGACGATGT
Source organism: Treponema sp. (assembly GCA_031276815.1). Taxonomy (GTDB): domain Bacteria; phylum Spirochaetota; class Spirochaetia; order Treponematales; family Breznakiellaceae; genus JAIRKH01. The sequence continues at coordinate 10,747 of JAISMJ010000115.1, read as the reverse complement.
CCATCACGCTATTCCTCCTCGCTGGGGTTTTCTCTATGCTCCGGATTTGCGGCGTGAGCGGATATATCCGGTTCAGTATCATGCGTTTGCGGCGGCTCCTCGCGCATATCCGCAGGCGCGGCGTCCGGTTCAGACTCCGGCGCGGCGTCGCCGCCGCTATCCGCGTGAGCCGCTTCCTCCGCCTTCATCGCCGCGATAATGCCCTCTATGGTATGCAGCGCGTCCCGTATCCCCGGTATGCTCTCTCTCGCTTGGCGTTCCTGTTCCTGCGCCCTGTCGCGGGCAGCCGCTTCCTCGGCGGCTTTGCGCTGCTGCTCCGCGGCAGCCTCGTCTTCGGCTTTCTGAATAGCCGCGAGTACCGCTTCTATCCGTTCCCGCTGGGGGGAGCCGGAATCCAGCATAAGGTAATAGGCGTAATCAGCGGCGGCGTCAAGTGAGTTGCCGGTTTGGAGCCTCGCGTTGGCGCGGTTCAAATACGCCGGCGCATAAGAAGCGTCCTCCTGTATTGCCTGGGTGTAACAGGCTTCCGCAGAGGGAAAATCACCCTTTCCATAGTACACGTTTCCAAGACTGTATGCGATAAGCGCGGCGCTGTCTCCGGCGCCGGGGGGAATGGCGGTGTAAACGGCGACCGCGTCATCGGGGCGGTTGAGCTGCTGGTACGCCATGCCAAGATACAGGTACGCCCGCAACGGCGCATCAGGGGCGGCGACCGCGGCTTCAAGATAGGCGAGCGATTCTTCCGGCTTATTTTGCAGAAACAGCGATTCGCCGTGTTCAAAATTAGTGTTCTGGGCGCAGAGCAAAACGCCTGCCAGCAAGAACGCCGTACTAGTAAAAAACCGTTTCATCCGGAGCGTCCCGCCTCACTTTGTCAAATAGGTAAGCGGGTTCACGGACTTTCCGTTTTTATACACGCCAAAATGGAGATGGGGTCCCGTCACCAGACCCGTCCCGCCGGATTCGGCGATTTTGGTTCCTTGATAGACAAACGAGCCTTCCTTGACCGAATACGCGCTTAAATGACCGTACAGGGTTTCAAACCCGTTCCCGTGAGCCATAACGATATATTTACCGTATATGGTACTATTGCCGGTTTTAATAACCCTGCCGTCCATAGCCGCTCTGACCGTTGTTCCGGTTTTAGCGGAAAAGTCTACGCCTTCATGCACCCGCCCTCCAATGCCGGTAAACGGGTCTAGCCGCCAGCCGTACGGAGACGTAATAGCCCGCTCTTTCAGGGGCCACATAAAATAATCGCCGAGCGCCATTTTCAGGTCTTCGCGTTTCATCTGCGCGCCCGGAATAAAGAGTACGTCGCCGGGGTTCATAATGTCGTTCTGGATATCATTCGCATCAAGGATGACTTGAAGCGGCGCCGCGAATGTAGTAGCGATGGTTTGATACGTGTCTCCCGCCCGTACCGTGTAGGGGATACCGTCCATGTTGGGAATTTTCAGCGTTTTTCCTTCCTGCAACATTCTCGCGTTGGAAACGCCGTTCAGCGATATAATCGCGTCCATTGAGAGACCGAAACGGCTCGCAATGCCCGATACGGTATCGCCGCGCATGACCGTATACGGCTTGGTAGAAAAAATCTGGGTTATTTCAAGAGGAAAATCAGGATCAACGAACTCTTCTCCGGGGCGCAGCCCCGCGTATTCTTCAAGATACGTTTCAATACTGTTATCCGCTCCGGGCTCAATGTCCAGCGCGGCGTTAGGATACATCTGCCAATTCAGTATTATAAATGCGACAAGCAGTACCGCCACGATAATAAGAACATACATAAGTATTGGTTTTAGCGCGGGGTGTTCTTTCTCTCGCGGCGCCCGCTGGCGCGGCTCCGGACGATACGCGGTTTTTTTGGGCTTTTGCCGCTGTTCTATAGGACGAGACGCCGTATAGGTACGCGGCTGTATGGGGCGTTCATGTTTTTCGTATAACGGTTTTGGTTTGGAGACAACGGGAAGTGAGGGTAACTGCGTTGCGTACGTTTTTCGAGGATCATAGACAAGCAACTGACCGCCCATTTTTTCGAGCATAGGAGAGGAATAACGGCGGCCGTCAATGTACTGTTGCGACAGAATATCATCACTCATCTTGTTCATTATCGACAAAGCAAAAAAGAAACATTATTATAATGTACAGGGAACGCCTTGCTCCTATCCTCCTTATACAAGTATATACACTTCCGCGCCGCTTGCATAGCCCCTCCCTCAAAACTCCGCGGTTCGGGTTGTAAGAAAACCGCCGCCGCGCCGCCGCGCCTTCTCTTTTCATTTTTTTTTATAAAAGCTTTTATTTTTTTTATAAACGTTTTTTTAAGGATGTATATACCTCTGTAAATGTTTTACAGACCTCTTAAAATGATTTACAGACCTCTGCAAATGTTTTACAGACCTCTGTAAATGATCTACAGACCTCTTAAAAACATTTACAGACCTCTTAAAATGATCTACAGACCTCTGCAAATGTTTTACAGACCTCTTAAAATGTTTTACAGACCTCTGTAAATGATTTACAGAGGTCTTAAAATCATGTATAGACCTCTGTACATGTTTTACAGACCTCTTAAAAAAGCGTTGAACGCGGCGCGTATGCCGGATGCGCGTATTGTTTCCAGAGCGGAGCGCCGCGGCGCGCGGTTGACAAGGAGCGCGATACATGGGAAAATACGTGAGGCGGTTGTACCATGTCGGAAGAATCTGTAAAAACATCGCATACTATTCTGGGGGCGCTGGTGACGGCGCTTATTGTGAAAGCCTGCTTCTTTGACGTCGTGATTGCCCAAGGGCGTTCAATGGAGCCGGCGATAAAACCGGGCGCCGTACTCGTGATAGGCAAGCTTTCGTACGGGTTTCGTCTGCCGTGGTCGGAAACATACCTCGTGCAGTGGGCTGAACCGGCTATAGGCGATGTGGTTGTGTTCTGGACGCCGTCCGGCGTCATGGCGATCAAACGCTGCGCGGGCATCACGCGGCAGCGGGAGTTTATCGCGCGGGGCGATAACGCCGCGGTCTCTTTAGATTCGGCGTCATACGGACCGGTACCGATAGATCATATTATAGGGAAAGCGGTATGGATGAAATAAGAGGGGCGCGGATATGTATGGAATAGACGATACGGATGCGTATGCCAACGGGAAAAACGCCTACCTCATCCGGTTTCTCTATTATATCGTGATGTTCGGGCTGTTTATGCTGGGCGTTATCGTACGGTACGGGATCATGATGCTCGACCCAAGTCTGAACCGCGAGGCGTCCGCGTATATCCGCGCGGCAAGCACGGAACGCGGCGCCATTGTCGACCGGAACGGGCGCCTTCTGGCGGTTGAAACCAAGCTGGGAACCGTGAGCCTTCTGAAATCCGCGATCAGCGTCCTCAATATACAGACCAATGAGCGCGAGCTTGACATGGACTTGTGCCGCGCCATCAGCGAGACGCTCTCGCCTATTCTCTCCATGACCCCGTCCGAGATTATGACCATCATACGGGCGACGCCTTCGGATTATGTGATGTTGAAAAGAAACCTTGACGAGACCGTTACGAACAGGCTCAAAGCCGCGAAAGCGGGCGTCTTATATGAAAGCGAGTATACGCGCATCAACGCCATGTACCGCGCAAACAAAACCGCGCGGGATAAGGCGGTGGAAGACGCGGAAAAAGCCGCGTTTGAAAACCGGAAGTATCTTGACCATATCCGTATCGATATAGTCGCCGGCAGGGTCTATCCTGAAAAGAATCTGGCGAGCCAGATTATCGGTATGGTCGGAAGGGATAATGACGGCAAGGAAGGCATTGAATGGTCGTTTGAATCCGATCTTGCAGCCACGTCCGCGCAAAGCGGTAAGCGGCTGACGCTTTCTATTGACGTGAATATTCAGTATTTTCTGGAGCAAATAGCCCGGGACACCCTTATTGAACATGAAGCCCAGTCCGTCATGCTTACCGCGATGGATCCGCACACCGGAGAAATACTCGGTTCCGCTTCGCTGCCTGACTTTGATCCAAACGACTACAACGCATATCCCGGGGCGGCATGGCGGTACCAGCCCGCGCTCTATGCGTATGAGCCGGGTTCCGTATTCAAGCTGTTTTCGGTCGCGGCGCTGTTGGATACGGGCGCTATCACTGAAAATTCCACCTTTGTCTGCGCCGGACGGTACAGCCTTGTCAATCCCGCGATTACCGATCTCGCCACGCATGGCACGGTAAACGCGGAGCGGATCATCGCGCTCTCGTGCAACGTGGGGCTCAGTTTAGCCACTGACCGCATAGAGAATACGGCGTTCTACAATAAAATACGCGAGTTCGGCTTTGGGCGGCGCATCGGGTCCGGCAGCCCAAGCGAAACCGCCGGTATTTTTAACGAGGAAAACAGCAGACGCTTCAAACCCGCGCTCGCCATGGGGCAGGGCATATCGGTGTCCATGCTGCACATGCTGCAAGCCGTGAGCGCCATTGCCAACAAGGGCTTGATGGTGCAGCCGAAACTGGCGATAAAACTCACCGCGCCGGACGGAACCGAAACGCCCTACCCTGACCCGCCGGTCGCGCCCCGGCGGGTGATAAGCGAGCGGACAGCCGCAAGCCTTTTGCGGTATATGCGCGCCACCGCGGAGGTTGACGGCACGGGCTGGAGAGCCGCTATCGGCGATATGCCCATGGCGGTTAAGACCGGAACCGCCCAAGTCGCGGAACCCGGCGGGTATTCTGAAACGGATTTTATCGCAAGCTGTATGGCGATAGTTCCCGCGGATGATCCAAAACTCATCCTCTACGTGGTGATCGTGAAGCCTCAAGGCGACTCCTACCTTGGCGGACGCATCGCGACCATTCCGGTCAGAAAAGCCGCGGAATCCTTAGCGGATTATTTGAAACTGTACCGGGGAAAAAATCCGGTTGAACAGCAGTCAAGCATCGTGTACTTTGATGCGGAACCTCCCGTTCCCGCGCTTGGGGACGTTATGCCCGATTTAAGGGGCTATTCAAAGCTGAGCCTCATCCCCTTGTTTGAGATGGATTCCGGCTTTATCATTCAACTGGAGGGCAACGGGCATGTGAAAACGCAGACGCCTCCCCCCGGCTCGCAGCTTGTGCACGGGGACACGATTACGCTGTATTTGGAGTAACGGGTGAAGCTGGAGCATACGGGGCTGTGGGCGCGAAACGCAGCCCTTATCAGAACGCTGACCCCGGGTCTTATAGAGCGCATCACGGATACGCCGCGCGGGGAGGGCGTTGTGGACGTGAAGGTGGAAACCGCGGCGAGCGGGGAACCGACGCTGGTTGCGGGGGGGATGTACGTTCATTCGCAGCGGGATCCGGCGCGGGAGGCGGCTCGCCTTGCGGCTGCCTGCGCCGGATCCGGCGTCATTGTCGCGCTGGGCTTTGGGCTGGGGTACGCGGTTATCGCGGCCGCGGAACTGTGCGGGAACAGCCGCCCCGTCATCATTGTTGAAAAACGCCCTGAAATACTCAAGAAAGCCTTTGAAACCAGAGATTTTACCGGCTTTTTAGCGAAGAATACCGTAGTCTGTATGATTGGCGGCGCGGAAGACGCGATCTTTGGGGCGCTTTCCCTCTTCAGTACCGGAGGCGGACACAAGGGGGGCGGGGATATATGTATTATGAGGAACCGCGCCCTTGTGCGGCTTGATGAACAATGGTACGCGGGCGTTGAACGGCGCATACGTACATGGACAACGCGGGAGACGGTAAACGAGGCGACGTTTACCCGCTTTGGGGCGCGTTGGGCGCGGAATTTCACACAAAACGCGGCTCTTTCCGGTTGCATAGGTACCTATCCGGGTGTTTCCAGACTGAAAGGGCTTTTGCGCCATGAGATTCCCGTGTTGCTCGTTGCCGCGGGTCCTTCGTTGGACCGCATCGCGAGCCTGATGCCGGCGTTTGCTGAACGGTGCGCGGTTGTCAGCGTTGACACAAGCCTTAACTATCTGATCAGAGCCGGCGTAGATCCGGATTGGACGGTCAGCGGGGATCCCCAATATTGGAACTCGCGGCACCTTGACCGCCTCTCGCTGACACATACCTGCCTTGTTACCGAAAGCGCGATCTACCCGCTCACGCTGCGCTACGGGAAACGTACGTTCCTCTTTGCCACGCGGCTCCCGCACGGCAAACGGATTGAAGAACAGGTCGATCCAAAGGGCGAGCTTGGTTCGGGCGGGTCAGTCGCGACAACCGCGTTTGATTTCTGCCTTGAGCTTGACCCTTCCGTCATCTTCATAGCCGGGCTTGACCTTGCGTTCCCCCATTACAAGACCCATTTCAAAGACGCCTTCTTTGAGAAACAGGCTAACGCCCGCGCCACGCGCCTCTGTCCGGCTGAGACCGGCTCGTTCAGGGCGTTGCGGGACGGAGCGCCGTTCTATGCGGCGGCGGCAAACGGCGGCAGCGTACTGACGGATACGAGGCTTTCCCTGTATGCGGCGTGGTTTGAGAACCGGCTTTTTTCTCTTTCTTCTGTGAAGGCGTCCCCTGACCGGAAACCGGTCGCGGTCTATTCGCTCTCGGAAGAGGGGCTTGCGATCCGCGGGCTGGAAACAGCCGGCGCGGACGCGGTTCTGGCGTTGCCGCCCCGCGGCGCGGACATACGCTCGCTTATACGCCGCGCCTTTGAACGGATCGAGCGGGATTTTGCCGCGGAGAGCGGCGCGCGAAGGGAACGGCTGGCTGCGGCGACCGGCGCGGGCGGGTCATTCGCCGCGGGGTATGATCAGGAGGCGGGGAAAAACCCGTGAGATGCTTCATGGACGGGAAACAGGGCGTTACTACCCGCATCGCGTCTGTTGAACCCTTGTCTGAAAACAAGGAGTTTCTCACCCGCCAGCTCATCACGTATATCGGCAACAAAAGGGCATTGCTTGCGCTTATCGGAGAGGGCGTTGCACATGCGCGGAGACGGTTGAATAAGCGTAAACTGTCTATGTTTGACGTATTCAGCGGTTCCGGCATTGTCGCCCGTTATTTTAAGCAGTTCTCCGAGCTTCTGATTGTCAATGATTTGGAGAAGTATTCCGCGGTCATCAATGAATGTTATTTAACGAATAAAGATGCGCTTAATATGGATGTACTGCATACCTATTATCACGCCGTTCTTGAGGAAGTGGGCCGCGGCTTGCGTAAAGGCATTATATCCGAATTGTACGCGCCACAAAATGACGCGCATATCAAAGCCGGCGAGCGGGCGTTTTATACTTCACGAAACGCCCGGTACATTGATACCGTCCGTCAAGTAATAGAGGCATTGCCTCCCGCCATGCGGAAATACTTTTTGGCGCCTTTATTGTCGGAAGCGTCAATACACGCGAATACGGCGGGCGTTTTTAAGGGGTTTTACAAGAACAAGGAAACCGGCGCCGGGCAGTTCGGCGGCTTACAGCGTCATGCGCTGGGCAGAATTACCGGCGATATAACGCTGCCTTTTCCGGTATTCAGTAATTTTAATTGTGAAACAGTGGTTTGCAGCGGCGATTCCAATACTATCATCGGAGACCTGCCTGAAGTTGATATAGCGTATGTGGACCCTCCCTATAACCAGCATCCGTATGGTTCTAATTATTTTATGCTTAACGTCATCGTTGACTATAACTATCCGGAGCGTACCAGCGCGATATCAGGAATTCCTGAAGGCTGGAACCGCTCGCATTATAACAAAGCAAAGGAATCGCTCAAAACGCTTGCCCATCTTGTTGAACATATCAAAGCGCGGTACGTGATAGTATCGTTTAACTCGGAAGGATTTATCAGTTGTACCGAGATGAAAGACATGCTCGCTAAAACCGGTAAGGTTGACGTGTTAGAAACAACATACAACGCTTTCAGGGGGAGCAGAAATCTACGCAATCGCGGGAGGCATGTAAAAGAGTATGTGTACGTGCTGGAGAAATGAGGCGGCGCATAAAGAAACGGACGGCGGCGCAGCGTTGCGCGGACTGTTCGCGCTGTTTAGCGGTAAGGCGGGAGCCTGAAAGAGCGGCATAAAAAGGCGGTTCCTTGCGGAACTGCCTTACACGTTTTTGTACTGTTCACTGACGGCGATTGAACCGTCCCAAATGTCCAACTGTCGGGACGGCTCATGTTTTAATTAGTAATCCAATTCGGCGTAGTAAATCTGCGTACTACCTAGATAATAATCATCCGTGTCGTCAACGCCGGCGCTGCTACCATTCCAACTATTCAGAGTTGTCCGCGTACCGTCCTCAAACTCAAGATACGCTTGGGCATAGACGTAGTGGCTGCTGTCACCAGCCTCGACAGCCACCTCAATATTTTTAGCCGCTATCGTTGCCGCTTCAAGGTTGTCTTTGGTAAACTCGATCTTGCTGGCGTACTTACCATACTGATAGTCAGAGATGCTGCCGCTCTTTAGCCAGTAAATGACGAGTTTGCTGTTCGCCGGAAGTATACCTTTGTACGTTATGGACGGGGTAACCGCGTATATCGCTTTGCCTTCGGTTTCGGTGTTTTTAGCCGCGACGCTTATGCTGCTTATGCTCTGAACGGCTTTCGTTTTGGGATTAATGGTAAGGAGGAAGGACTCGCTTATGTACTTATACTGGGTTGTATCGCCCTTGACCGCTTTAATGCGGTAGAAGAACGTACCGCCTGTTACGGGCAGCCTCCGGTCATAAAGATTCGGAATCCCTGTGTTGCCGAGTGCGTCGGTAGTTATGGAGGTTACGTCCGCATAGCCGCTGGGCGCAGACGCATCGTACTTCGACAACGTAACCGCCACATATCTGTCGGACGTCGCCGTACCGGTTGTTTCATCCGCCGTAGCGCGTTCAATGGTGTAGGTAACGTCAGGTATGAGACCAGATAGCGCAACCGGCGCGGAATAGTTTACAACGGTAGATGCAAGCGCATCGGTTCCGAATACAGAGCTAACGGAGGAAGCGGATATGGAAGCATTGGGTCCAAAGAGCGATTCAAACTGAAGCGCGTTGCTTACTTTGATGGCATCGCCGGTGTCGTAGTAGCTATTGTCCGCATAAGTGGATACCACCGCGGTATATCTTCCGCTCGCTAGCGTGGCGGGATCGTAGGAATACTGCCAGCTTGTTTGCGGATAGCTAAGGTAGCCGGGGCTGCCGCCGCCGGGCAGAGTCTGACCGTCTTTCTTAAGCTCCACCATGTAAGCCGCTATCACGTCTCCGTCCGCTCCCGGAGTAACGGTTACTGTTAGCACGTTCGACGCGGTATCCGCGGCAAGGGTGACGTCTGCGGGCGCGGCAAGTTTTGCTTTCGCCCCAAGGAACGCTGTAGTAGTAACCGCAACCGACTTTCGGGCTTCCTGCTTCGCGTCATCCGACTTCGCCACTACCGTATACGTGTATGCGGTGCTGGGTTTCACGCTCGTTTCGGACAAGTTTTCCAAGTCCCTCCACACGTATTTGCCGGTTGCCGGATCAATGGGTCCAGACAGAGGAATTAGAGTGCCTACCGGTTTATCAATGCCGCTGCCTTCCCTGCGGAAGATTTCGTAGCCGTCCGCTCCAATGACCGCCTTCCATTGCAGCTTCACGCCGCCCTTTATGGCGGTCGCCGCTACGTCAGGGGCGTCTAATGCGGGGAAGTCCACGCTGGCTTCTTCGCCGCAGCCGGCGAGAACAAGAGACGCCGCCAGCGCCATACCAAAAACAACCTTGTAAAATAGGTTTTTCTTCATCTTGAAACCTCCTATAGATTTCAATATACTTAAAAGCCCGGGCTCAAACGAAAGCCGCACAACGTGCGGAGGCTAGACACCGCGTTTGATGTCCGGGACTTAAAGCCAATACAGCAGGGCGGATTCCTCCACATAGAGAAACCCGCCGGGGGCGGATGCAGCGCCGCATAGGGACTGCCCGCCAAGTGTGAGAAATAGCATAATATATGTCTTGAGAAGCTGTGCTTTTACTTATAACAGAATGGGGGGGGGGGGGGGATCGTCCATAGCGGTGAATTCACCTTTGGCGGCGTGGCAACGCGGGACATACGGCAGAACCGGATGATACGCATCGTTAGCTGTTTCCGCTATTATAATCGTTTTGAACTGTAATATAGACTTGTTCATATACAGTAGTATAACACATAGCGCAGCCGATTTCAATATGCAAAAGTCTTTTTTTAGCGTTTTTATCTTTTTTTATGCGCCGGCGCCGTCTCTTTACAAAGCATGGCGCCGGTTTGTTATATCTCGTTACGTTTGGTATACATCCCGTCTATGAACGTTTCCCCTTCAGAACATAAAGCCGTCAAACATGGGCGCATGCCGCGTTTGTATAGACGTGAGGCTGCAAGCCTCCAGAGGTTTTGTGCGGTACCATAACCGCTCTGCTTTATGGTAAACACTCGAATTTCAGACTGCTATGATATGATACCGGCAGGGCGGCGGCTCTTATTCGCTGAGAAGGCTCTGTATTTCACTGGCGGAAAGACCCGCCGCTTCGGCTGCCTCATCAATGGACGCGCCTTTGCTCACCATATTTTGCACAATCTGCCGCACCCCTTTCCGCCACCCTTGTTCTATACCTTGCTCTATACCCTGCTCTATACCTTGCTCTATACCCTGCTCTATGCCTTGCTCTATACCCTGCTCTATGCCTTGCTCTATACCCTGCTCTATGCCTTCTTCATATTTTACCCGCAACGCATCTTCCATATTCCATTCCTCTAATAACATGTTTATCACCTCCGAACTATGTTCCCTTAAAAATACTTCCAATATCCCCTCTTT
>JAISMJ010000048.1 GCA_031276815.1 Treponema sp. | reverse complement strand
GTTTTTCTCTTCCAATATCATGTAATAAACATGCCGCAATTAATACATCATAATTTATTCTTTCTGTTCTTTGTGATGCAATTTTTAATGATTGATACAATACTCTAAAAATATGTTCCAGGTCATGTGCTGCGTCTCTCATGCAATGAAACATATAATTTTCAATTTGATTATACATTAATTTGTCCATGTTTTAACCTCTTTGGTTTATATACACCATTTTTAAATTAATGTCAATATTCAAACAAAATTTTAGGGCACATTTCGCCTAACGTTCCGGCTGTTTACGACGGTTTGGCGGACCGAATTACGACGGTTTTCTTGCCCCATTAATATTTTCTTAAAGGCTTTCTTAAATATCAAGTTTAATGAAAAACTTTCAATAACGGTATTACACAGAATAGTCTATAAAAAATCTAGTATCCAATGAGAAATATGAAAACTTCCAAATTCCGCGATTTCACTCCCTCTGTCATGCTTCGCGGTATGCGTTTTATGGACTGAGTACGTTCGTATCAAGATGCTAGCCGTAGCGGAAATTGTGTCCCACAACCAGAAACCGGAGGCTCCCTTTCTGTACAGCGTCGACTTCTTACGATACGGAGTCGACTCCCTGATATAGCGGAACGACATGACGACCATACCGCCGCTTCCGCTTCCAGCGCATATCCACCGTAAGCCTTCTATCCCGTGTCCCCGAAAAGGGCGCAATCACACTGCGCCGGGCGACGCATGGGCTGAAGTAGTCATGGGCATCAATACATGGTATAATGAACGCTATGAGGAGATATACATGCAAAAAATTCATGTAAGGAAAAAAATCGTTTTATGTGTCGCCGGCGTTGTCTTGCTTTTCTCTTGCAAGGCAAAACAGCCGTCCGGCGCGGGACAAAGCGCCGCGGATATGGGCATCGGTGTGTTTATTCCGGGCGTTATGGCGGGCAGCGCGGTCTATGAGATGCTGGCGCAGGGCGTTGAGCGGGCGGGAGCGGAAAAAAATGTCGCGGTTACGGTGGTCGAAGCCGGATACAATCAGGCGGAGTGGGAAACGATCCTCACCTCTATGGCGGCTTCGGGCGGGTACCGGCTGATCGTGTCGTCCAATCCATCGCTTCCGGCAATCGCCACATCGGTGTCGGCGAAGTTTCCCGCTCAGAAATTTCTCTTGCTTGATGGAGAACTCGCGGGCAACGGCGCCATATACACGGTACGGTACAACCAGACGGAACAGGCGTATATGGCGGGTTATATCGCCGCATTGAAAGCGCGGGAGATCGGCGCGACGCGGGTAGGGCTTATTGCGGGGCAGGAGTATCCGGCGATGAATTCCATCATCGTACCGGGCTATGTCCGGGGCGCTCAGGCGGTTGATCCGGCGTTTACGGCGGATTTCCGCGTGCTTGGCAACTGGTTTGACGCGGGGAAAGCCGCGGAGATCGCGCGGGACATGCTCGCAAACGGCGTCAAAGTGATCCTCTGTATTGCGGGCGGCGCAAATGAAGGCATTGTGCAGACTGCGGCTGAAAACAACGCCGCGGTTGTCTGGTTCGACACCAACGGGTACGCGGTACGTCCGGGCGTAGTGGTGGGAAGCGCCATCATTCGTCAGGAGAAGCTGGCGTATGAAAAAACGCTGCTTTTTCTGGAAGGCTCGCTTCCGTTCGGGCGTGCGGACATCGTGGGCGTCGCCGAAGGGTATGTTGATTTTATTGAAGACGATCCCGACTATAAAGCGACGGTCAGTCAAGATATCCGTGAAAAGCAGTCGGCTCTGATCGCCCGTATACGGGGCGGAAGCCTTGTACTGCAAGAATAACGGGAGCAATCCGTGGTAGGGTCCGCGTTACCCCTGGTATTCGCCTCTCTCGGCGCGTTATGGACCGAATTAGCCGGATCGCTCGGTATATTTATCGAAGGCGTTATGAGCATCGGCGCGTTTTTCACGTATTGCTTCATGGTGAAAACGGGTTCCGTCTTCATCTCCTGTTTCCTGTCCGCCCTTATATGCGCGGCGCTGGGGTTTCTCACCGCCGCCTTTGTACAGGTAAGCAACGCGAACCCGTTTATTACGGGACTTGCCCTGAATCTTGCTGCGGACGGACTTACCGCGACCCTTTCGCGCCTGTGGTTCGGTACCAGCGGCGTTTTGCGGAGCGCGGGGCTTTTTGCAAACAATATCGGCTTCGCGCAAACGCCTTTTATTGTCGCCGCAGCGCTCTGTTTCCTTCTTTCCGCTTTTCTTGTATACGAAACGCGGTTCGGGCTGCGCCTTCGCGCATCGGGACTTTCGACGCAGGCAGTGGAAGAACGCGGGATACATCCGGCGCGTTACCGCGTTGCGGCATGGACAATAGCCGCCATGCTCGCCGGCGTTGGGGGCGCATGTCTCACATTGCGGGTGGGCGCATATACGCCCGGCGGCGTTTCAGGACGGGGCTGGATAGCGCTCGCCGCGGTGTATCTCGGTTTCCGCAGGATGTGGGGCCTCGCGCTGGCGTCCTTCGTGTTCGCGGCGGTTGAACGCGCCGGCATCACGCTGCAAACTATACGCAGCCTTCCTCCCACAGCGCTTCTGGGTATTCCTTCCGCGCTTGCGCTTGCGTTTTATGCGGCGTCATGCGCGATACAGGAGAAGCGCGGCAAGAACGTAAAAAGGGGGAGCGCAGTTGAAGGAAAGACCTGACGCATTGTGCGCTCTGCCGCGCCTTTTTTGACGCTGATCCCCCGTCCCCCTTTCATCCGGCTCTATACCGCCCCCGCTGTGTTGGCAGCGGGAAAAAATAGTCCGCCGCAGCATGAGGGAGCGGGACACCTTACTTGAATTTTACCGCGGTTCCATAGGCTATCACTTCGGCGGCTCTTTCCATTACCGCCGATGAAGCATAGCGGATATTCACGACAGCGTCCGCTCCTAATTCTTCCGCTTCTTTGATCATTCTTTTGGTTGCCAATGCGCGAGCCTCATTCATCATAGCGGTGTAAGCGCCCAATTCACCGCCGATCAATGTTTTGAATGATTGCAGGATATCCCTGCCGAGGTTTTTCGATTGAATGGTACTGCCTTTGACAAGACCAAGCATGTCCAGTTCTTTTCCGGTAATATAATCAGTATTTACCAAGATCATCTTCTTCTCTACTCCTTATTTCTTTTACTCTTTCAATGAGTACATAGATCATACCGCCCATAATGAAAGCCGGTATAACAAAAGACAACAGTTTTAATACGATGGAATTCGTTACAATTCCTCCCGTAATTCCACTAACAATACACCATACGCCGATACCGGCTGTAACAATAACCGGCGCAATTAGTTTATGCGTCCGCATGTTCATAGTCATCTCCCATGCCGCGTCTTCATTCGGCTTCGTTCGTGCTCGATCCTTTTTTTCGCTGCCTCACCGCCTCGGTTAAAAGGTACTCGATCTGTCCGTTAATTGAGCGGAATTCGTCTTCCGCCCACGCCGCTAGTTCCTTCCAGAGTGAGTCCGAAAGACGCAGTGGCACCTGTTTCTTTTTTTCCTCCATGCGGCATCAATAAAGGCTGCCGGAGTTCACCACCGGCTGGGTATCCTTGTTTGAGCAAAGCACCACAAGGAGATTGCTCACCATGGCGGCTTTCCGTTCTTCATCAAGGCTGACTATATTTTTGTCGTTGAGTTTGTGCAGCGCCATTTCCACCATACTCACCGCGCCGTCTACGATCATCTGCCGCGCGTCTATGATTGCTGCAGCCTGCTGGCGCTGAAGCATAGCCGCCGCAATTTCCGGCGCATAGGAAAGATGGGTAATACGCGCTTCCAGTATTTCCAATCCCGCAATAGCCACTTTGGATTGGATCTCGTCAGTCAGCCGCTTCGATACGGCTTCGCTTGAACCGCGCAGAGATTTTTCATTGTCCGTATCTTCATCGCCAGTGCTGTCATAGGGATAGAGCCGCACAATGTTCCGTAATGCGGAATCGCATTGCATTGACAGAAATTCAAGGTAATTATCCACATTGAACACCGCCTTCGCCGTATTCGCCACTTTCCAAAACACCGCGATTCCAATGATGATGGGGTTGCCCAACTGATCGTTGATTTTCTGTTTGTCGTTGTTCAAACTCATCACCTTGAGCGATATGGGTTTGTAGGATTTTTTCCAGCTATCCGAACCGGTACCGCTTTCGCCGATAGTTCCCGTCGTGACGTTTTGTGAGGCCGGATTAAACGCCTGTGTAAAGGGGTTTACCCAGAAGAACCCCGGACCGACAAGCGTTCCGAAGTATTTTCCAAATAGGATAAGTACCATCGCTTCCTGGGGTCTGAGTATTTTAAGTCCTTTGTACAACAGGGGGCTTATAATACCCATATAAACGCCGCCGGCAATGAGTATC
>JAISMJ010000109.1 GCA_031276815.1 Treponema sp. | reverse complement strand
ACCGTAGTCTGCATGGCGAGAAATTATGAGAAAGCAAAAGCCATGTACGCCGACTATCTGCGCGATTCCCGCTTGAAATTCTATATCCATGATATAACGGAACCGATTAACGCGGAAGAGTTCAGCGCCATAACCGGCGTAAGAACAATAGATTATATTATTCATGGGGCGGGCATAGCTGGAGCGAATTCCTATACCAGCATACCGACAAAGGTACTTGATACCGCTTATTTAGGGCTGCGTAACGTCTTTGAATATGTAAAAGATATGTCGATAAAACCGGTTATTCTTATTACATCATCAGCGGCAGTGTACGGCGACTCATTAAAAGAAGAATACATCGATGAAAGTGATTATGGGTATATGGACCTGCTGACGGTACGTGCAATCTATGGTGAATCAAAACGTATTAGTGAAACAATGAGCCTTGCATATAACATCGAATACGACGTACCAGTAAAGATCATCCGGTTTTCCAATGCTTTTGGACCCGGTATGAAGTTTGACAAAGGTACTGCGCGCTCGGACTTTCTGGCTTCCGCATTACGGGGAGAGGATATTATCATACAATCGGATGGAATGGCGAAGCGGGAATTTCTTTATTTTACGGATTTAGTGTCGGGGTTATTTTATGTGTTATTGTACGGCGATACTATGAAGCCCTATAACATAGGTTCTGGTATGATGTATACGATGAAAGAATTCGCGCAGACAGTACAAGACGTTTTTAAGGAAAAACATATTTTTAAAATACATATACAAGGATCAGAACGCTTGGAAGATCAGGGAGCGCCAAAAGTCAAGCGTCTCAGTGCTGCGCCCCTTATGGCATTTGGTTGGCGTCCTCACGTCGCCCTCCATGAAGCTATTACGCGGTTCAAGATGAGCGCGGAGGATGCGCCATGAACAACCTCCTAGACATTACGCCGTACAACTTTGTCATTATTGGCTGCGGTTTTGTTGGTTCGGTTATAGCCCGAAAAATGGCTGAACGCGGCAAGAAATGCTTGATTATTGAACGGCGTCCTCATATTGCCGGCAACATGTTTGACGAGGTTGATGAAAACAGCATTCTGGTTCAACGATATGGTCCGCATACGTTTCATACCGATAGTGAAGAAGTGTGGGATTGTCTAAAAGACTTTGGTGATTGGCGTATCCGTGATCATTTGGACCATGTGGAGTTTAGCTCCGATCCCTTATCGGGGCGCGTCTATCATAATCATCCGTTTCAGGATGCTCCGATTGAACCTGTCGTCTATCCGTTTAATTTTTCCGTGATAGATACGTTATATGGGGATAAAGCGCGGGAATTAAAAGAGACGTTATTAACGCATTTTCCATGTCGCGATAGGGTAACGATTACCGAATTATTTAATTCGCATAATAAAGATATTATCGCGTTTGCGGAGCTGTTGTTTGAATTGGACTTTCGTCCATATACGTCAAAGCAATGGGGCGTTGACCCTGAAACATTAGATATATCGGTTATTAACCGTGTGCCGATACTGCTGAATTACGGAACGGAACTCGTAAAAGTAACATATCAGCGAGTGCCGAAAGAAGGCTTTACAAAAGTATTTGAGCGTATGCTCTATCATCCACATATAGATATGCTCCTACATACGGATGCGCTTGATCATCTCCGTATTGATAACGCCGCCGCGACCGCATTATGGGATGGCAAACCCTTGCCAAAGGGCGTAACCCTCGTGTATACGGGCGCGATAGATGAATTGCTCAATTATAAATTAGGAAAATTGCCGTATAGATCGCTGCGATTTGACTGGCAGACGAAATATATGGAGAGTTATCAGCCCGGCTTTCTCGTCGCCTATCCGAAGGCGGAAGGCTATACGAGGATAGTAGAGTATAAAAAGTTATTAAGCCAGTACGCGCCGGGAGTAACGACTATAGCGATTGAATATCCGCTGCAAGCCGGAGAAGGACAAGAACCGTATTATCCGATATTAACCGCGGATAACAAGAAGCTCTATGAGCAATACCGGAAGATAGTTGACGCGGTACCCCAGATGATAGCCGCGGGGCGGTTGGCGGATTATAAATATTATGATATGGACCTGGCGATAGAACGCGCGTTAGAAGTGGTAAAAGCGATGACTTGATTAACGAAACGGTAGGCGCAATGGAGCTAAAAGGGCGTAAAGACATAAAAACGGGCACGAATGACACGCTTGACAAAGAAAAGGGGTACTATATAATAAAATCATGGAAGATTTCACGGAAAAAATTAATAGCATTAAAGAATCTATTCTCAAGAATACGCCGGCAAAGTATATATATTTATTTGGCTCTTACGCTTATGGAAAACCAACGGATAAAAGCGATATAGATATATATCTTGTGCTTCCGGATAATACAAGTAACATGTTGGAAATTTATGGAAAAATAATGGTTGACTTGGCTATAAAAAAAATATTTTTTGTTGATTTATTATTAGTCAGGGAAAGCGAGTTCAATATCAGAAGAAACGAACATTTGCTTGAGAGAACGGTATATCAAAAAGGAAAAATAGTATATGAATAGTAAAGATGTGATTGAATGGTTTATAATAGCTGATGAAGATTTTGATTCCGCCAAGATATTGAATGAAGCCGCCCATAAACATAAGGAAATTATATGTTACCATTGCGCCCAATCCATAGAAAAATACTTAAAAGGGTATTTAACGTATAATGATATTATTCCAAAAAAGACTCATAATATAATTCTTCTTAATGAAACTTGTATTGAGATCGACCATGCTTTTGAACAAATGAGAAACGAATGTGGTTTATTAAATAAATTCACGAATGACATACGGTATCCTTACAGGATAGAGATAAAAGAAGAAGATGTACTATACGCTCTTAATGCTGTTGAAAGAATTAGAAATATTGAACCACTATTAAATTTAAGAAATTTTCTCATCAGAGAGCATGAAATACAAGATGATGGTAAAGAACATACCAATGAATAATGGGGTACGCCCTAACGTCTCATAACAGGACTGTATGCGCTTCGGAGACTCCATACCTTTGGACGATACAGAGTCTTGATAAAAATATGAGCCGGTTTCAATGAGAACCGGTTCATATAAAAAATTATGTTGCCCGCATTACGCAGCCGCTATGGAATGATCGCCGATGAAACCGGTCCCCATTTGCCAACGATCCCTTTCCGGTTTTCGTAGCGTGCGCAAAAGTACGCCGTCATGCCGGATTCTTCGGCGGCAAAATCCACCGGTTCTTTTTTCCGGCGGGTAAACCGGTAATGCAGCAGTTCATCCCCGGAAAGGGGCGCATTCATCAGATAGTGCTTCACGTCGGCGGCTTGTTCCATCGTGGCTCCGCCTTGCGGCATAATGCCCCGATACAGCGCATATCCATAGTCCCCCCGGTTGTCCGGCGCTTCCGTGCCGGGAAGCGGGGCAAGGTGAACCGTCAGTACATGGGGACCGCCGGGATACGTTACCGTCACGACGGGCTGTCCTGTCGGCGTACCGACCAGCGTATGAGTCGCGTCCGGCAAGGGTAGAAGCAGTCTCGTCAGGTCTGCCAGTGTCAAAGGCGGCGACAAAAGATAATGCTTTTTGATGAAACGGGCTTCCGTCTCCATTGCCTTGAACGCCTCGTTACACTCAACAACGCTTGCGGGCGTCCGTTCCCCGCTTTTGACCACCGCCAAAATTTGTTTGGCGGTGTCTCTGTCCGCGGTAAGGGCGGTTACATTGTCTGGGGGAATGCCCCAAACGGTAGCCTTGGTTTGGAATACCTCAAGCCACCTATCCGCCATGTGAAGCTGTTCATCCCTTGAACGGGGATACCAATCGGTACTCATATTTTAACCTCTCTTTTAGCCGCTTGTAGCGGCGGTTTAATTGAACGGCAACACGACGTGTTACCGATACTTCATTGCGGCGCAAAATCCGCTGAAGCAAGACGGAGTGAACGTGTATAATCCGCAGGCTTTAGCCGTGACCGTGCGGGTGTTAGCCGCGAACTTGCGGGTTTTAGCCGTAGGCTCACAAGTGTTAGCTGGCGATGAACATGCGAATTTTGCATGGTATACCATAGGCGCGGAGGATTGTTATGCAAGCTTATAAATAAGCAAGATGAGGAATTGAGTTGAATTATTGAAGATAAAGGGTAGTATACATAGTATATGTATCATAGTATAAAAGTATAAAGGCGGGAAAGATATGACGGTATCGGAGTATATGATAGACTACATTATTCGGAAGGGAATACGAGACGTATTTTGCTATCCCGGATCGACGTTGGGGTTCTTTTTAGAATCGCTCCGTGTGCGGCAGGGAGCGATAGCCGCGCATCTGAATTACCATGAACAGGCGTCCGCGTATGCCGCCTGCGGCTATAGTCTGGCTGCGGGAAAACCGGCGGTATGTCTTGTCATGAATGGACCTGGCGTAACAAACGCGCTGTCCGGCATAGCGGATGCGTATCTGGATTCCATTTCCGTTATTTTTATTACCGCTCAGGTACATACGTCCACCTATAAGGGAGCATCCAACATTCGGCAGATCGGCGTACAGGAAGTAGATACCATAGCGCTCGTGAAACCGGTAACGAAATACGCAAAAACGATAGTACGGGCTGATGATGCGCCGTATGAAATGGAACAGGCATGGCAGATAGCGGTGAGCGGCAGGAAAGGACCGGTAGTGTTGGATGTACCGGTTGATGTGTCGCGGACGGAAATTACGGAGTGCGGCATGGCGTGCGCGGGGGAAGCGTCCGCGCTCCAACGGTATTATGAGCGGTTTGATACAAAGCGGATAGAAGGGGCGGCGCGTGAGGTTATTGCGGCGATCAACGCGGGCGTGAAGCCGCTCGTCATAACGGGCGCGGGAATCCGGCAGGCTGGCGCGGTTGAGGAGTTCAAAGCGTTTATTGATGCGGCGAAGGTACCGTTTGTAACCTCGCTGCCTGGGCATGACCTGTATACGGAGAGCCCGTACTATGAAGGATTTATCGGAAACCTTGCCAGCGGCGGAGCGGTGGAAATCACGAACCGAGCGGACGTCGTGGCGGCGATGGGGACGCGGCTTTCAAACCGTACCATAGCCGAAGGGAACCGCGATTTTGCGCTGCGGGCGAGGTTGGTGCGAGTGGATATAGACGAAGATGAATTGACGAGAAAGGTCAAAGCGGAAGAGCGGCATGTCCTCTGTGATGTACGGCTGTTGCTAGAACGGCTGGCGTCTGAAGGGCGGTATAGTGATTTCAGCGGGTGGGCGAAGGAATGTGAAGAAATAAGGTTGACGGAGAATTATGAAGGAACGGAATCAAAACTGGCGAAGCCTATAGCGGACTTCTTGGAAAAGCTGCCGCAAGACGCGGTGTGTGTGTGCGGGCGCGGGCGCTCTAAAGCCCTCGCAAGGAGGGCTTTAGAGCATCGGGAGCGGGCGCGGGCATATAGATTCCTCTTTACCGCTGGTTTAGGCGCAATGGGATTTGCATTGCCGGCCGCGATAGGAGCGTATTATGCGACGCGAAAGCCGGTCTATTGTTTTACCGGCGACGGGTGTATTCAGATGAATATTCAGGAATTGAATTATATAGGTCATCATGCGATACCGGTAACCGTCGTCATATTAAATAACCATAAGCTTGGACAAATATCGTTGTTTCAGGACAAGAATTTTTCATCGAAGTATTGTGTCAGCACCGAAGACAGCGGGTATCATGCGCCGGATTATAAGGCGTTGGCGGAAGCCTATGGGGTGCGGTATGCAACCGATTTACATGAAAATCGCGGCGATCCGGAAATAATTGAATTGGAGTTTGATTGGTAATATGGGACAGTTTACATTTGAAAAAACGACTATCGAAGGTGTACTGTTGTTCAGAGCCTTCGGTTCTTTTGATGAGCGCGGCGGGTTGGTAAAAGATTATTCGCGGTATGAGTTTACCGCCTGCGGGATACGGTTTGAGCCGACCGAAAGTTATTTCTTGAAACGTAGAAAAGGAACGATAAGCGCGAACCGGATGCAGGTAAAAAATCCGCAAATCAGGCTTTTTAGCGTGCTGGAAGGAACGGTGTTTAATGCGATAACGGATCTGCGTCCCGATTCGCCTACCTACAAGCGCTGGGAAGGGTTTAGATTGTCGGTGGGTATGTGTTTATTGGTACCGAAAGGGTGCTCAAACGGTTCTCTGTATGTAAGAGATTCCTTGGTATCGGTAAAGTCTGAAGGGATATACGACCCAAGCGCACCGAATGGATTTCTATGGAATGACAAAACAATAGGCATACAGTACCCCATTGATGAAATAGGCGGGATTGAACGGCTTATAATATCTCAGAAAGACGGCGACCTTCCGGCGTTTGAGGATATAGAACCGTATCTGGATACAAGCGGCGGATTATAGGGAGGGCGTATACTATGAACGTGGTTATTTCAGGAAGCAGGGGATTTATCGGGTCTGCGGTAAAAAAAGAACTCGAAGTCCGCGGGCATTGCGTAATAGATGGAAATGAGCGTATCTTCCCGTCCGGGGGGGGGGGGGGGATCTGGTATCATTTTAAGTGGTATGTGGGAAGCGCGACAAGCGATATAAACGCGCAGGTTGATTCGGTTAAGATCGCTCTTGAGGCTCTTGAAAAGAGTCATGCAATAGGCTGTAAAAGATTTATATTCGCCGGATCAATAATGGAACATGAGGTGTGGAAATTATCATGGCGGGACGATGCGGAATTGAGGGCACGGGATGGATATGCCGCCGCTAAATACTGCGCGTCCGTTATGCTTAAAAGCCGCGCGCAGGAACTCGGTATGGAATGTATTAATGCCATTATCACAAATATTTATGGACCTGGCGATAGAAAAACAAGATTTATTATGGCTACTTTATTAAAAATAAAATATGGAGAAGCGCGTATCGCTCCTTTACGCTTTTCCGCAGGTACCCAGATGTATGATTTCATATATATTGACGATGCGGTGCGCGCTTTCGCGGAGCTTGGCGAAAAAGATTAGCGCATAGAAACTATGTTATCGGTTCAGGAAATGCAAAGCCATTACGCTGCTTTTTAGAGGAATTGCTGCATGAGTTTTCCGCAGAATTACACGGATCCCCTGAAGCGTTATTCGATGCGGCGATTCCCAGTGTTGATGTACCGCTTGAGGCGTTTAGTATCAAGCCATTACAAGCCGATACCGGATTTACTGCGCGAATTAGTTTCACCGAGGGTTTACGAAACACGTACGAGACGCCATGAACTATAGAAAAGGGAGAAAAACAACATACTTAAAAAAAACATTTTTCTAAACACAAGCGGCGTTTTCTGTTATTTCTTTTTCCAATGGCTTATCAGTATTCTCATCGTCCGTATCGCGGATTTTAGCGAAGCAGGCGTTTACTCTTTGGCGTTCTCCTTCGCCAATGTCTTTCTCGTTATCGCAAACTTCGGCGTTATCGGCTATCAGTTAAGCGATATTCATCGCTCTTTTTCCGACGGTGTTTATTTCGCCGCCCGCGCCCTTACCTCCTTCGCCGCTCTCCTATTAGGGGCTTTCACCCTCTTGTTTACCGGTTTTACTACCTATACGCTTATGTGCTGCGCCGCCATGCTTTGCTTCAAACTATTGGAATCCGCTACGGACGTCTTTTTTGGTACATTACAGCGGTTTAACCGTTTTGACGTTATCAATCTCTCATATATCTTAAAAGGCATCTTCCCTCTCGCAGCGTTTTGCCTCATCCTCTATTACAAAAATCTTTTCTTCGCAACCATCGCCCTGTCCGCCGTGTACGCTCTCGTGATACTATTGGTTGATATTCCCGCCGCGCTCCACAACAAAAACTATACCCCTTCAGTCGTGTTCAAAGACGTCCTCCGTGCGCTTTCCCTTTGTTTCCCGCTTGCGCTTGTCGCCTCCGTCTACCCGTATATGATGTTTATTACCCGCTATACCATAAACCAGCTCTATTCCGCGGAAGAATTAGGCTACTATTCTTCCGTTACCATATTGATAGCCGTGATGGTAACCCTAGGAAACTCCGTGTGGAATGTGCTGATCCCGCATATAGCCGAGCGCTATCACGAAAAGAACTACGGCGCGTTACAAAAGACTATACTAAAGATAGGCGGAATCGTGACGCTCGGAGGAGGGCTTTTAATACTAGCGGGTTTTGCTTTTGGCAGGCGGGCGCTGGGCGTAGTGTTCGGCGATAACATACTGCCATATACGTATTTACTAACGCCGACCTTCATAATATCGACGGTATGGACGATGGTTTCTTTCTGTAATGCGGCGCTGACGGCGTTTGAGAAGAGGATTCCGCTGCTTGTTTGCAACATGGCGGGGGTGGTTGTGTGTACCGCGCTTATCTGTCCGTTTGTGCAAGCGTACGGCATGATAGGCTCGTGTTACTGCCTTATTGTCAGCATGGGGTTGCAGGCGCTCTTATTGATGGGCGTCTATTTGTATTCCCTATCCGCTAAACCTTGTGGGTAGAAAGATGCGATTCTATGAATTTCTCCCTCCCGTTATCCGTATCTCCGCTTCGCCTGAAAAGCCGTTGTTGTACACGAAGAGCCGTTCGTTTTCGGGGAAATAGTCGTAAGTAAGCGGCGTATTCGCCGTGATAACCAGCTTTGGGCTGAACCAGATAGTTGGGATAAATACTTCGGTTGCCTCTTGTATGGAGGGATCAGCCTTGAACCGGTAGATAAAAACAACCCGTTTCCTGTCCCATTGTATGCGGAGAGGCTCGCCAGCGGTCGCCATAGGATACGGGCGGAGCCAGCCGCGTATACCGCGAGTCTGCCCTTCCGCAAAGATGGACAGGTCTTCGCCGTTCCAACCGTCCCCGCGGGCGTTGGTGTTGTCCGGCGTGTAGTTCCAGATGGTCGCGTTAAGCAGATTGTTGTCAACCGCGTCAAAGTACAGGGAAAGCGCTTGTTCATGGAGGCGGTAATCATGCGTCCTGAAAGCTTTCCGGTTGTTCATATCAAAGGGAAGCCCAAATTCGCCGAGCAGACAAGGGGCATTGCCCATGCGTTCCCGCGCCCATTGTACGCTTTCGGCGAGACATGCCGTGAAATAGGCGGCGACGTTCTTTTGACCAGCGATCAGTCTGCGCGTTCCGGCGTCTATGGTCATCCATGAACGGAAACTCTTCGTAAACAGCGTGCTCCCGTCGTACCAATGGAAGGCGTTTACTACATTCGGCGCGTCTTTTTCCGTCCACGAGGGGTGCGTCCCAGTAGGAAGCCCTTCAACAAAGATGAAGGTTTTTTCACTCGCTTCCCGTATATGCGCGGCGAATGTATTGATAAACGGTTTTAGAAAGTCATCGGTGAAAACGGGTTTTCTGTTATTGTAACGCGCGAAATGGTCTTTTTTCAGCAGGCGCGGCTCGCCGGACTCGTCCGTCCACACGCCTTCTTGTTTCCATGGGCATATAAAACCGTCCTTAAAAAGGGACGCGCCGTACGTCTGTTTGCCGGTGATCCGCTCGCCGAATATACCGGTGGCATATACGGGAAACTCCGTCTTATGCCCGGACGCGGCGGACATTGCCTGAAACGGACTCGGCATGGGTCCCGCGGCTACGCTGTAGTGTTCAAGCCTCGAAAGGTCGCCGCATCCGATAAAGCCCTGGGACGGCTCATTCATAGCGCCCCAGCCGATGATGGCTTTGCAGTGTTTAAGCCGGCGGCAGCAGTGACTCATCGCGGCGATGTAGCGTTTCTGTAAGTAGTCCTGCGCGCTTTCGCCTTCGATCCGGCAATGAGGCGCATAGACGTTACCCGCGAAAAACAAGGTGAATATGGTTGCGGCGGCGTAGCGGTTGTAATTTGTGGGCCATAGCATACGGGGAAACGGCTCGCCTCTCTCGTGGAACGCCTGTTCCGTGAGCGCTGTGCCAGCCGCATCGATCTTCTCCCTGTCAATACCGAGTTTTTCCATCGTCCATGCGGGTGCGCCGTCTCCGCCCGTCCACCTGCTCCACACGTCCTGATGAGGATCCATATATACCCATATCTTGTACTGTTCCGCTATGAGGAGCAGTTTCCGCAGATACGCAAGGTATGCTTCGTCATACACGCCGGGTCCCGCGTGTTCGATAGCCTCCCAGGTAATAACCAATCTGATGATATTAAAACCAAAAGCGTGGAGCCGTTCAAAGTGAGTTTCGGCTTCCTCAAGAGGAAACGGCCGTCCCACGAAAGACGCGGTTTCAGGGTCTTTAAGCGGTACCGGATATATGTCCGAAACGGGTGTTTTCGAACCGCCGGATACGTTGCAGCCTCTCAATATGAGGATACGTCCAAAGTCGTCTATGAAAAAATTGTTCTTTACAACCATAGTGAGTAGTATACACCATCTTGTCGCTCTGTGCAATGACGGGTAAAGAGCGGATACGGGAAACTATGTTTGACGACTGTCCACTTCCACTCGGCGCATCCGCATTGCGCTTAAGTATCCAGCGGTTAGCCTGCTCAAGGCTATTTCTTTACAAACTCATCTTCCGTCCTGAACAGCCGGTTTATCACCCAGCCCGCAAGCGAATACACGTAGGGGGACCCTGAAACCGCGGCGTTGCGGTTGTTTGTATCTAATAATGCGCCTACGCTGATAACGCGGCTTGTTCCATTGCCGAATTCCAGTACAATACGCCCGTCGCTCAAAGAAGCCGCAGTTTCGCCGGTTACAAAATCATCCCCTTCGGCATCCAGAATGGAGCGTATATAGGATTCAACCTTCGGCGCATCCGCCTCCTGTCCGTTGACGGTCCACCCGCCGTTTGTACGGGCAAACGTCAGCGTAACCGGAGTGGGCGGCGCGGAAGGAAGCATACCGTCCGCGGTATCATCGGGAGGTATGGTAGCAATCACCCGCTGTACATCATCGGCGGTGAATGTGTCGGTTTCGGGAAACAGGCGGAGGTTATACCATGCGGTCTTTGCGCTTGAGACGTAGTTTGAAATTGAGAGTGAGCCGGAACGCGCTTCGTTGTTACCGGCTTTTCTTAGGTACACTTCATTACCGGACGCATCCGTATTTCCAATGAGAAGATCAAGGAAGGGTACCGCTCCCGCGCCGCCGCGTACCGTTATACGCGCGGCGGTATCTTCCAAAAGCCCCAACCGCTCATGGGATGCGGCTTCGGTACCGCGTACCGGATACGCATCTTTTTTAGACAAAAGCGAGAGAACATCCTCGGCGCGTTGCGGCTTGGCGGGATACTCCTGCCCATCAACCGATACAAACCACGCCGCATTCTTCCGTACCAGCGTAACGCCGCCGTTTACGCTTTTCAGTTCAATGCCGTCAACCCGCGGAATATTTTTTGCATCAAGCCACGCATACGCGGCGTCCTGCGTATTGACGCGGTCGGGATCGAATATCAGCGATCCCGCGTACACAACAGCCAGCCCCGCAACTATCGCGGAAAGAATTGTTACCTTTGTTTTGTATACCATCGTTTACCCCACTATATACTTCGTGCCCGCCGCCACCGCAGAAACAATCCAACGGCGATCACCAGCAGCGGAATAAGCCCCAGATTGACGATACGGGCGGTCGCCATAACCATGCCCCGTTTCGCCTCATTCGTGATCGTGTCAAGTCGCCCCGCCTGAGGCTGTCTATTCCTGATCGAGATGATGTCGTCATCGTTACTGAGATACAGGGCGGTCTGCGCCATAAAATCGAAGTTTTCGCGGCGCTGTACAAAGGCGGACGCCACATCGCTGTCCCCAATCACGATGATACGCGCGTCTTGCGCGGAGGTCGGCATATCGGGCAGGGTTTCAGTCGCGCCCTCGCGTTCAGGTTTGGCGCGTCCCGCAAAGTAGCTGGCAAACGTACCAGTCAGCGCTGCGGACATCGTTTTTTTGCCCTTAGTTTCCGCCGCTTCCGCTTCAAGCATATAGGAAATTTCAGGGCTCGCGTAAAAATCCTTTGTCTCAAGCCACGCTTCATCAGTAGTGGTGAAGAGCGGTTCGGCGGTTACCGAACCGGATGGCGAAAGCTCAAGGGGGCTTGCCCAGAAGAGGTCTATGCCGCCGAACCGGGACGTCAGCGGGTGTCGCGTATTACCGTTCTCGGCAAGGACGCCAATCCACAGCGGATACCGCGCAAGATGCATCTGCCGCATACCGGAACGGCTCGCGCTCTGATATTGAATGGTCAGCGCGGAACGATCTAACGCCAGCTCGCTCTTAACCGTTGCGCCATAGGAGGCGACCATCGCGAGAAGCCCTTTGTCCTCCAAAGCGCGCGCCTCAAGATTGCCCCGCGAATTGACGAACACGCCGTCAAGGGCGAACAGAACGCGCCCGCCCGTTTGAATGTACCGGTCTATGCGGTACAGCGCCCATTCATCCAATTCTTCAACGCCGCCGAACACAAAGAGCGCACCCACATCATCGGGAATTTCATCGCCCGCGGCGATCTGCCGCACGCGGAACCCCGCCAGTTGCAAAAATTGGTCGAGCGTACCGAAATCCTGCTCCCATTGCTTTGCGCTATCCCCCACGATGACGCCAATGTCCCGCACCGTCCCCCGCGCCATGGCGCGGATACGGCTCGTGAGGTCGTATTCCAGCGTATCAAGGGAAAACACAAAGGGCAGCGTTTCAACCGCATCCAGATATTCAATCGTTATACCGGTATACACGGTCGCTATGCTCGCCTGATCCTTTTCAACGGTCTGTATCTGCTGCGGTACAATGCCGAGTTGTTCAATAGCGTCCGCAAGCTGCGTTTTTACCGGGTCTTTCACCGTAACCCGTATTTTGCCGTGGGAATACGCCGCATATTCCCGCAAAAGATCGGTAACTTCTCCGGGTATGGGATGTATTGCGGAGAGCTTTTCCGAAAGATAATACGTAACCCTCACCTGATCGGGAATTTCCTTGTAAAGGTTTTTTGACACATCAGACATCGTGTAGGTTTTATTCTTTGAAAGATCGAGCCTGAACCAGATGCGTCCGCTTACCAGCAGCCCCAGCGCAATAGCCGCAATCGACAACAGGGTAATGGTTGTAACTTGTTTTTTCGTCATACCTCAACTCCACTTCCGGTACAAAATCACACGGGTATTCAAGAACAAAAACAGCAGCGTACTCAACGCAAAAAAGGCGACGTCCCGCGAGTCAATAATTCCTTTAGAAAAGGTCTCAAAATGAAAGGACAACGAAAAGAAATTAATAGCGTCCGCGAGAAACGCCGGCAGATTAAAGGAAACGGTCGTCTGGTTGACGAAAATGACCGCGACAAGCGTAACCGCGCCGCCCAGAAACGCGCTCGCCTGATTCTTTGAGAGGGAAGAAAGCAGTACGCCGAGACTGATAACGGACGCGGCGAGGAGGATGACCCCTATATATTCCCCAACCATGACGCCGACGTCGAAATTGCCCAAGGGAAACACGGTCAGCGGCACAAACACGGTCAGCGCAATAATACCGGTCAAGAGGATAAACGCCGAGAGGAATTTAGCCAATACCAGCTCCCACTCGGAACACGGTAAGGTGAGGAGGAGTTCCACACTGCCGAGCTTGCGTTCTTCAGCCCAGGATTTCATGGTGAGCGCGGGCGCGGCAAGAATAAAAGCCAGTGGAAACGCGGAAAAGAACGGACGTAAGGTCGCGCTGTCGAGTGAGAAAAACTTTTGCAGATAGAAAAGCCATATTGAAACAAATAACAGAAAGAACACGGCGACCGCATAGAAAACGGGCGAATGAAGCGCCGAATACAACTCTTTTTTAATCAAAGCTTTCATGATTCCTCCCGCGCGGGCTCGGACGCCGCGCCCGCAGTCTGCGTTTCGCTGGTGAGGCGTACGAATATGTCTTCAAGGCTGATCTTCTTCTGACTCATGGCGAGTATCTTGAGCTGTTCCGCAACCGCCCAATCAAATATCCGCTCGCCGTCTATGCCGCGTCCCGTTCCGCGCACGGGTGATGAGAAACGCGCCAAGACGGCGCCGCTTTCCGCTTCCGTATTGAGCGTTACGTCGCGCCCATGCTCCGCGGGTAGCAGCCGCGTGAGCTTTTCTTGAATCGCGCCGGCGTCCGCGCCCTTCAGCATGAGGTCCCACGTGTCGGTACCCTTGAGCGTGCCGGCTATGTCTTCGGGCGTACCTTGCGCCGCGATGCGCCCGTCGCTTATGATAAGCACCTGCGAACACACCGCTTCCACTTCCTGAAGGATATGCGTAGAAAGGATAACGGTCTTCCGCGTGCCGAGCGTTTTGATAAGGGAACGGATTTCGATGATTTGATTGGGATCAAGCCCGGACGTAGGCTCGTCCAAGATCAGAATAGGCGGATCGTGAATGATAGCCTGGGCAAGCCCAACCCGCTGTTTATAGCCCTTCGACAGGGTTTCGATCTTTTTGCCCCGTACCTGCTCAAGCCCGCACGATGCGGCCGCCGCTTCTTTAGCGGCGCGCCGGTCCGCTACGCCCCGCGCATCGGCGATAAAAGACAGGTACTCATCCACCGTGAGGTCCCCATACACCGGCACGTTTTCCGGCAGATATCCAATGCGCTTTTTCACTTCCACCGGATTATCCTGCACGGAAATACCGTCAACCAGCGCCACGCCTTTCGTAGGAAAATGGTAACCGGTAAGTATTTTCATAACGGTTGTTTTACCCGCGCCATTCGGACCAAGAAACCCCAGCACCTGATCCTGTCCCACCGTAAAAGATACGTCCTTTACCGCTTCAAATGTGCCGTAGCGTTTCGTGATGTTTTGTACAGTTATCATGCAATCCCGCCTTGTGAGCCGCTCAAAGCGCGATCACGATCACGCTTTGAACTTCTTGTTTCACAGACCACGTGTAAATTGTAAGTCTCTTTTGAAATATACGTATATCTCGTAGTATTGTCAAGCGGTATTTCAAGCGGCGTTACGCCGCTTGGAAAGAGGCCAACGCCTCGTTCATTCCTCATATTCGCGGCGATAAAAAAGGGGCAATCCGGTTGCCTCTCATACCCGCTTTGATTACACGATAATCAAAGAAACCACGTTTGACCACTCGCCCCGTGCGCCTCTTTCGTTCTCGTAGGCGCAGGCGTAGTCGGCGATCATGCCGATTTAGTTTTGCTCGTACTGAAACACGCGCATCACGCCGACATGGAACATCGAGGGCATGTTCGCGGCGCTGGTAACCGGCTCGTTCTCGCGGCGCACGGAATAGCCGAACGCGACGCCCTTCACCCATGTCGGGCTTTTTCTTGTCCTTGGTCTTGGGGTTGAGCGCCGTAACCGTATGGGCGCGGTTCGCGGTGGGCGCGGCTTCAGTCACGGGAACGTCTACGAGCTTCCGGCGCGGCGTGCGCGTCTTGTCTTGGCGCGCTTCCGCAGGTCCATGCTCTCAAGCTGCGCGTCAGTTACGACATCCGGGCAGTCATAGAAAAACCTCTGGCAGAAGTTGCGGAGTACCGGCTCGTTCCGTTTGCGGGCTTCAACCCGCTCCTTCACGTCGATTTTGCCCCGCGCCGGGCTTTCCGCAGCCTCGTGCTTCGGATGCCAGTCGTTGTAGGCCGCTTGGAGCTTCGCCTTCTCTTCCGCCGGAATATGCGTCCACACAGGCTGGTCCCCTGCGGTATTCGCTACTACCGTGTCCACGATGAGCTTGAACTGCGCGTCAAATTCGGCATAGCCGCCCTTGATATAGTCCCTGTTCGCCATATTTTACTCCTTTTCGGTCGTCTTTTACGACCCGTTGTTTGTAGACCCCGTCCATGACGGGCTATAGAAAGTATATCATAGTATAGAATAGTCTGTGAAGCGGATTTACCTTTCTATGTAGTAGGATTTTTGCTATGTATAGTAGAACTCTTGCTATGCGTAGTAGAAGTTCTACTATGTTTAGTAGGACTCTTGCTACATGTAGTAGGACTTCCGCTATGCGTAGTAGGACTCTTGCTATGGTTAGTAGAACTTCTGTTGTATGCGGTCATGCGGTTATACGAGGCGGCGTAAACACCCATGTACCGTTCCGGCTGTATCCGCCCAAGCCGCCGCCGTCGGCCAAGCGGATAGTACCGTTATGTTTAGCGGCGGCGTATACTAATCATCAACAAAGGTCTATGTTTATCTTTCTTTTCAAAGAATTGAAGTTATAAACAACTTGCAGACGCCCGCTAACAGTACCTTTAGGCGTCAACGTTATGATACATTCATCACTATACCAACTCACCGGTTATGTTACAGTATAAATTATGAACATGTTTACCATGTTTATTTTTAATTATTATTTCCTCATAATTATATTTCTATCTTTTCAATTTCAGTAGAACAAGAAAGGAAAAAACCAAAAACGTCCGCTAGAAAAAAATAATTTTATTCACTAATGTATCCGCCATTTCGCATAACGTTCAGGCTGTTTACGATAGGTTTGTCGGAGGTTTTGCGTGGAAATGGAGCGCAACGACCGACCTAGCCGTTTGCGAAGCCGAGGGGCTTTAGCCTCGAAGCGTAAACGGTCTTGTTATGCGAAATAGACCCACTTTTCGCGATTTGTTATTTTACATATTTCTCATATTCCTTTATCTTTTCTTTTAATCTATTCCCTAAAAAATTTGAATACATATTAAGTTCATTGTAAATTAGAATCGCTTCGTTCATATATTCTTTTATTTTTCCTTTTGCCAATATTTTGGCGGTGGTTACAAATTGGTTATTCTATCCGCCATTCTTTCTTCTTTTTAAGTTCTTCATTCTTTGTTAATGCCAAAATGTCTTTTAATACTTCTTGCCCAAATCCATTTTCTATTTCATCAGCTTTTGTTTCTGTATCTTCAATAACATCATGCAATAATGCACATTGTATTGCCAAATCTTCATCACCTATTCTTTCAACACAAATTACACGAGCAATTTCTGCCGCTACATTACTAACATGTACAACATAATTATATTCCTCACCGGGAACTAATTGTTTTTATGTACAAAACCCACAATTGCTATAGCTTTTTGATATTTTTCTTGATTCCACATAATGATTCCTCGTAATTCTTTGTTTTATATATTTTATGGATAAATGTCAATAACTTCTTTCCTATCCCGTTGCGGAGTCCGAGTGGCTTTAGCCCCGAAACGTATAAGTCCTGTTATGTGCTGTACCACCTGCTACGAAGCCGCCGTGCACGGACGCACGGCGGACATTATTAATACATTACAATAATATTGCTATTTTTATTTAAATACTCCTTCAAGTTATGTATATTTTTTATTGCAAGAATACATTTGTCTTCTTCATTTGTAATCCAATAATTAGAAAAATCATAATTCTCAGATAAATCAGCATTGTGTTCTGCAATATAATCTTCATTATCTGGATCGTAATAAAGATTATCTTCTGATGTTTTAATATTTTCCTCGTTCTTAAATTTCAAATGTTCTTTTGTTTGAAGATAAATACCATTAAATAATTCAATAGCTCCTTCTTCAATAACCCTTCCGATTATTTCTCTTGCGGTTAGCGTCTCACCAAAGATATTATATTTCTGCCTCTTCATCTTTTCTCCCATTCTAATATGGTCTTAACTATAAAATACCAGAAAATTGGCATAACACAAGAAATATGGCAATAATGAAGATTATTATACCAACTAATCTACCGATGAAATTCCATCCAAATCAAACAAAAACCAAATAATATCATGCCTACAATAATTAGCATAAACATCTTTCTCACAGCATATCATTTATTTAAACTTACATCAAATTCAACCATTCCATAACCACCGTCATGTTCATGACTGTCAAGATAACTATAAACAGTTATTGTAATTTTATATTCATCTAATATAAATCCATAAGTAATTGTTCTAATACCAAACATTTCGTTTAAAGATTCAAGTTTTCCTCCTAAAGAATACGACAATTGTCGTATTTCTTCAGTTAGTGTATCAAATTCATTTTTGTTTTTAAAACTATCAGCTTGTAAATAATCATCCTTTATTCCAGATATAGGTAAACTACATTTTGAATTAATTACAATACCATCAGATGTTTGAACAAAATACCCTGCATTACCTTCAAGCCAAATATAATGACGTAATAACTTCAAGCCAAATTGACGCAATCGACTTCACTATTTAGGACCGCACCATTTTGTAAAACAGAGCTTTCAGTTTGACCCATACAAGAAAAACACTTTTGCAAATACTCCATAGGTGTCATTGCAGTTGCTATCATAGGCACAAAGATGAGAACAAAAAACATTCCATATACCCTTTTCATTTCATATCCTCCAGAATATTGTTGACACCTCTAAAAAAATCAATCGTCAGGCATACCTATATTTCATTTTATCCTCATTTTCAAAGCGTTTCAAGTGTTTTTTCTAAAATTCTTAGAAATTTCTTGTTATTTACGCCGCCACGGATGGCGGCGTTCCAGCTAACTTCAGGTGGTATTGCACATAACTCCTTTTATATATGCATTGATTCGTATATACTGTCCACGCCGGGGTATATACGCCGTATGCTGCCGCCGCGGGGAGGCGGCTATTGTCATGAGCCATCCGACCCTGTTTACCCTGCCCTTCCCGGCAGTAATGCTTCTATTTTTTCCCACAGCGTATCACTGATGTCGTGCCCGTGTAGTACTTTTCCGCTTTCTTTCCTCTCTTTATCTTACTTTATTTCCCTTCTTTATGATGGCACTCCCTCACATATCCGCTATGGCTTTTAATCATACGCCATAGCCTAAAAACTATGCATCATAACCACTCTATACGGATATCAGGCGAGTCGACGGAACCGGATCAGCTATATGACCGCGGAACTACGGGCGGACGGGATGATTAAGGCGCATAGCGCAAGCATTGAAGCGGCAGGCTACACTGCGGGAACTCCCGGTTAAACGTGAAGGTTACCCGTTTTGACGATTAGGAGACGAGGTATGACACATAACACGATACAGGCGAGGAAGCTTATGAAGAATCTCTCTAGGTATAATGGCGGTTCCGGGGAATGGAAGCTATATGCCTCCCGCGATACACTGCAATGGCGTAACTAAAGCCCGCATCAGCTTTACAAGCGGCTCATCCGATGCGTAACATAACGATATGGCGTGCCGTACCTTCAGAACAAGAGAGGCGTGACGTCGCCTGTATCGGACAACTAGATAACGATTCGGGGAGGTGAACCACAAAGTATGATGAGCCTCAAACAAAGCCATAATTGATGTAAAAGAAAGCCATATCACAGGCTTTCCAGTGGTTGAACAGCTTTTTTGGAAAAACAGCAGGTCCTCTGCAATGCCCGCCTTACCCGATGCCTCAACCGGCAATTATTCCTCTCTATCCCTACCGTATGCTTTTTCCCCGTCTCATGATTGTCCTCCGCGAAGGCTGAAAGAAAGCTGTCCCAATCGTCCGTCGCTATCCTATTTCCCGATGATCCGCGTATATAAGCCAGACTTTGTTCTTCTTTTTTC
>JAISMJ010000025.1 GCA_031276815.1 Treponema sp. | reverse complement strand
TGCTCTATGCCTTCTTCATATTTTACCCGCAACGCATCTTCCATATTCCATTCCTCTAATAACATGTTTATCACCTCCGAACTATGTTCCCTTAAAAATACTTCCAATATCCCCTCTTTTATACATTCCCGCGCAGCCTTCCACACCGCCTCCTTTAACCCTTCCTCTAGCTTCCTCTTCTCCCTCACCCTCCACACAAACTCGCTATACTCCCTTAATTCCACGCACTGCTTCAACATCTTTTCATTGTGTCCCTTGTTTATGTTTATTACCTTCACTTTCAGTTCCAAATTCGCCGCGCCTTCCGCCCCTAGCTCCTTCGCCTTCATAAACGCATCGGATAGTTTCAATACCTGTTCTTCTTCGTAAGGCGCTTCGCCGTTGTACAGCACAAAACATTCGACCGCCGGTATGCTGACAAGACGGCTCCGGTATATTTGGCGGTTGTCCATAACCTTTTCATACAGCCGCGCAACATACAGCAGGCAGCGCAGCGGCATATTGGGGTTAATGGTTGATTGATGCTCAATAAGCACGATGAGTTTGCCGTCTATCTCAAAGGATAGATCGTTGAGTCTGCCCATAAAGAGGGCGTCTTCGAGGGTGTTGATAGAGAGCGGGATAGCGGAGGGGAGAGGGCGTCCGGAAAGAGCGGAGTAGAGGGAGCGGAGTACGTCGGGGGCGCTGAAGAGAAGAGTAAAGACGCTGTTCTTGAAGCCGGTATTGGCTGCGGATACCGTTGTCATAGTGATTATTATAGCATACCGTCGGTATGTTTGGCAATCGTACGCTCTGTTCCTCTCACCGTGAGAGTGCCGCGTCTATCACAATCTTAAAACAAAAAGGGACATATCTTTTAGGCATTCTCCCTATTTCTAATTTTCTAAAAGCGTGATCTCAACGCGGCGGTTACGTATTCTGCCCGCTTCACTGCTGTTATCCGCAATAGGGCTGGTCCCGCCATAGCCCTGTACCACCACTCTGTCCGGCGTACGAATACCGCCCTTGATGAAGTAGTCCGCCACAGTGGACGCCCGTTCTTCGGATAGGCGCATCATGCTTGCCTCTGATCCTGAATATGCCGTATGACCGGCTACCAGAATGTCCCTGTCCTGATACCGCATGAGAATCGCGCCTATCTTGTCGAGCTTCTCTTTTTCCGAAGCCAACAGCTCTGCGGAATCCGGCTGGAACTGTATATTTTCAAGACGTATGGAGATGCCGTTATCCACGACCGTGACCTGCGCGTCCTGTATACCCATCTCCGCAATCTCCCGGTTGATCTGCGCCGCAATACCTTCTTTATCCATTTTCCGCGCTTCCACAATTTCAGCTTCCGCAGTCCCTCGAAATTCTATGGTTCTTCCATCGGAAAGCTCAAAGATGATACGGAAATATTCGTTATACGCAATCTCATGCCCCATGTCCTTATTCCAATACACCGTTTGATCCGATGCGCCCATGATGCGGATTGGATACAGGCGGGCGCTAGTCGCTTCAGGTTCTAAAAAAATACGGTACGACACAGAAAACGCCGGATACTTCGTGTCCTTCCACTCTTTTTCGCCTAAATACGTATAGTGCGCGGTAAACGGTATGCGGTACGGCTCGGCAATGCCGAAGCTGTCCCGAAAATCATGCATTTCATGCCCGTCAATCGCCCACGTGTTCCCCGCCTCAAGCTCTCTATCGGGAAACACGGGGATGTTCCGTACTACCGGCATGAAGTATTGTTTGTCTATGGTAAGATACCCGCGGGTGTCGCGCTCGAATTCGGAGACATACTCTTTCTGCCATTGATAACCGCCTTGCTGCGTGGCTGCGGCTTGAACGTCCAACGTCCGTTCTCCGGTCTGGAACACTGCCCTGTGATAGGCGCGTCCGCTCGTGACCGAGATCGTGTTCACAGCGATACGGTTCACGATTTCAGCCCTGTGGCTGAATCTTCTATTAACATAGACATCTTCTTGTACGGTTGAAAGAATCCGGTATTTATCGCCCGCCTTCTGTTTATACACAAAGGTTTCCGCATGGAGCGCAGGAGCAAAGAACACGAGGGAGGCGATCAGCAGATAGCATGTATTCATAGCAATACTATATCACAGGGAAGGGAAAGTTTCAAATAAGCGGCAATGCGGCGGTTTTCATGTTTTCAATAAAGGAGTGAAGGGTTCACTCTAGCAAGATTAGAAATAATCAAACGGCATCGGATAATGTGGGGCGCCTCCATATATCAGCGATACATGAGGCGCACTGTATGAAACGGGTACGTAAACGCGCGTACCCACTTATGAAGCAATCAGCGTCCGCTCATAAGCGCCGCCCATTCATTAATCTCCACCTGCGTAAGCCGCGCCGGATGATCAAGCGGCTTATCACTTTTGGGATTGATTCTAAACGAAGCGGGCAGCGGAATATCTATCACCGGATACATCCAGTTGGTAAGCGGAATAAGTTCCTGAAACGAAGGCGAAAGCATGAAATCCAGAAACTTTTTAGCATTATCCTTGTTCTTCGCATTGCGTAACAGTCCGGCAACTTCAACTTGAAGCACATGCCCATCGTCAAAAATGGCGGCCTTGTACCGTTCTGTTTCCTCATATTCAAGATGATACCCGGGACTAGTCGTATAGGAAAGCGCGAGCGGCGCTTCGCCGGAAGTAAAAAGTCCGTAGCCGGTATCCCAGCCATCCGCAATGGTCAGAATGGAGGGGGAAAGCCTCTTCCAGTAATCCTTCCAGCCGTCTCCATACACCGTCTTTGTCCACGTCAAAAATCCAAGCCCCGGCGAAGAGGTGCGGGGATCCATGAGGATAATTTTTTTCGTATAGGCAGGATCAGTTAAATCTTCAAGCCGTTGCGGTGGATTGGGTACCTTTTCACTGTCGTAAACAATGGCAAAATAACTGTAATCAAACGGAATGAGGCGGAAGGTTTCGTCAATAATAAGTTCGCCGGCAATTCCATCCGCTCCCGCCGGCGTATACGATTCTAAGAGATCGGAGGTCAACGCCCTTTCCGCATAATTTTGATCAATGCCGAGTATAATATCGGCATCCGCAGAAGTCCCTTCCAAAAGCAGTCTTGACAACACGGAACCCGCATCACCGTGACTTCCCCATTTGATCGTGATACCCGTTTGCTCAAAAAAGCGTTTGCTTACTTCATCGCCCGGTCCCCATTCCGAGTTAAATGAATCGTACGTCCAAATGACGACTTCTTGGGCGGATGTTTCCCTCTCTCCGCCGGCATTTTTCTTCTCGCACCCGATTATAAAAA
Organism: Treponema sp.; assembly: GCA_031276815.1. GTDB lineage: Bacteria > Spirochaetota > Spirochaetia > Treponematales > Breznakiellaceae > JAIRKH01. The sequence continues at coordinate 6,676 of JAISMJ010000025.1, read as the reverse complement.
CCGGTACAACAGCTGTCAATAAAAGTAACGCATTTGAAAGGGCGCTTTTTATCTGTGACATACATGTCTCCTCTTCCATGCTTTACACATGGTATGCTTAATAGTATCGGAGTATATATGATCATACAAAAAAGCTTATAAAAGGCTTCTGTTTCCCTGCGCCGGTATTATCCGTATCAGGTTCAAAGGGTATAATCTCAGGCATCCCGTTGATTAAGCATATCAATCAACCGGTCAACCACCCCGATAAGGTCTTATCGAACTATTCCGATAAGCTCTCGGTTCCACACAAGAACCGTAGAGCGGGAAACGGGAGTCGGACCCGCGACATCGACCTTGGCAAGGTCGCGCTCTACCACTGAGCTATTCCCGCAAAAGCACCTATACTATACCAAATCTTTTTTAAGATGTCAAGCGGTTATAACCGCACTAGTACAATTTTCTTAATTACACATCATATAGGCTTGCAACATGAGCCGCCCGAGGATCGAACTCAGGACCCGCAGATTAAGAGTCTGCTGCTCTACCAGCTGAGCTAGCGGCCCTCACACCATCAAAACTATTTACGATATACAGTATAGAAAAAAACGCGATCTGTGTCAAGCCTTTTAGAAATCTTTTTATAGGATCTTTCGGTTGTTCTGGTTGCAAAGGAGCGCTCCCTCCTTGAGAAAGCAAAACAAACCGGCTATACTAGCGGCATCCGGCATTTTCCTGCCGGACATTGAATGAGAATAGTATGGAACACATAACACATGCTGGTGTGAAAATAGCGTTGCGTAAAACAAGTTTAGTTGATTATCCGGGAAAAATTGCCTCGGTTCTTTTCTTCGGGGGATGCGAATTGCGCTGCCCTTGGTGCCACAACCGCGAATTGGTCCTGATGGAAAGTACGGAACCGGAGACTTTTATTGGTCATGACGATGCGCTGGCGCATATCACAAAACGCCGGAACGTATTGGGAGGCGTTGTGTTGAGCGGCGGAGAACCGACACTGTATCGGGACTTGCCGGTTATGATATGCCGGATTAAAGACATAGGGCTGTCAGTTAAACTGGATACTAATGGTATGAATCCCGCTATGCTTGAAAAGCTATTTGAAACAACGGAGACATCGCCTGACTATATCGCTCTGGATTTGAAACTCGCGCCTCAGCGGTATGGTGAAATAGCGCCGAATGTCAAAAAAGCGGAGGACTCATTGCGTAAGAGTGCGGAGCTTATCCGTAATTCAGGGATAAAACACGAATACCGCACGCTTGCATTGCCTATTATCACAGAAAAAGACATTATTGCGCTTGCTGAACTGACCGGCAGCGCACCGTGGTATGTCCGGGCGTTCAAACCGGGAAACTGCCTTGATCCGTCATGGAACGATATAGATGCATCAACTGAACGGGCTACCGGTATGTTAGCGGACATGATACGGACATTGGGCAAAGACGGCATAGTGGGCAGCTCATAGAGGGGAAAAGACGGCGCTGTCTACTGACGTATGAAAAAAAGCGCTTTATTATTTTTATAAAGCAAAAGATGTAAACGGCGCTATGGAAACAATAGGCATGTTTACTTTACTGTGCGCCGGTCTATCCCTTTGATTGTGAGAAGACAGACGCAAGATTGAAATGGTCCTTGTAAAGGAGAAAAAATATGAGAACTGATTATGATATCTATTATTACAAAATTGCGAATAGAGTAACCCTTATGGCAATGGGAGTATTCATGGTTTCCAGGGTGATAAACGCGCTTGTTTTGGGCGAAATCAGGCAGGGGATTATTGTCGGGGTGGCATGTGCAGTGGCGCTTTTATTTACATTTGCTGTACAGCGTATGAACAAAGCGCTCAATTCCGCCCTATTTGTGCCGTTATTCGTATATAGTATCTACATTGTGGCATCTTTCTTTATGGACAGCTTCACCTACTTTTTCAGCATGTATCTTGCTATTCTTTGCATAGGAACCATGTATAACAACCGTCAGAGATTACTGCAATTCATTGTCATAACATTCATCGTAAATATCGTACTCGTCTATTTCCAGATACCGCTTTCCCATTTGGGAAAGCAGGCGCCTTTAAGCGAGATTATCGTACACAGCGTTCTGATGTTTTTTAGCTCCTTAATGATTTACCTGATTACCCATCTTGCGGCAGATAAACACAACAAAGCCATCAAAGCGGAAGATACCTTTCGTACCCTTATGGCGACCACCCAAAATAAGACCGTCATCCTTGATGAATTCAACTGCATTACCTACATGAGCACGCCTATGGCGGAATTTACCGGCGTCGAGGATGGAGAGCAGTATACCGGCAAACCGTTTTTAGACCTATGCGAAGATGCAGCCGTCAAGCTCATGTTCAGCGAAATTTTGAAAACAACCCATACATTTGAGGAGACGCGGGAGGTTAAGCATAATGGAACCTTGTACTATTTCAAAATTATCTCTGATAAACTGTTAGGTACGACGAAAGGACGTTTTATTGACATTACGGATATTACGCCGATTGTTCAGGCAAAACTGGAAGCCGAGACCGCGAACCGCGCAAAAAGCGCCTTTCTCGCAAACATGAGCCATGAAATACGCACGCCCATGAACGTCATCATGGGTATGGGCGATCTTATGCGTCTTGATAATCTTGACGCCGTACAACAATCTTATTTTAAGAACATCAGGAAAATGTCCAGAGTGCTGCTCTCCATCATCAATGAGGTGCTTGACTTCTCAAAAATTGAAATGGGTAAACTCGACCTTATTCCGGTACATTTCAACCTTTACGCCTTATTTGACAACATGTATTCCATGAATTACTTTTTTGCGGAGAATAAAGGACTTAAACTGAAAAAAGAGTTTGACAACGCGCTTCCTCATGTATTGTACGGAGACGAGATACGTATCAGGCAAATTATAATGAATCTTTTGAACAACGCTATTAAGTACACACGGGAAGGGTACGTGCATTTCCGTATGAAGAGCGGCAAGCGCTACGGCGTTCAGTACCTTATTATCGAAGTGGAGGATACCGGTATCGGCATACAAGAAGAACATATTCCGAAGCTGTTCGATAATTTCCAACAGGTCGATATCCTCAAAAACCGCGGTATTATGGGAACGGGGCTTGGTCTCCCCATTACAAAACAGCTTACAGAAATAATGGGCGGTTTCATTGAGGTCAAGAGTCAATACGGCAAAGGTTCAGTTTTTACGGTATATCTTCCTCTTATCCAAGGAGACGCTTCAAAAGTAGAGATCGAGTCGGATGTATTTCAATTTGTTACTGCGCGTGAACATGCGGTTTCGGTACTGGTGGTTGACGATATGTTGGCGAATCTTACGGTTGCCAGCGGTTTTCTGAACAGACACAAGATACAGCCCGATTCTGCAAAAAGCGGTATGGAAGCGATCCGTCTTATAGAGAAAAAAGCAAAGGCAGGAAGTATGTACGACCTCGTCTTCATGGATCACATGATGCCCGATATGGACGGTATTGAAACCACAAAGCGGATACGGGAGTTAGGTTTTACCATGCCGGTAATCGCCCTTACCGCAAATGCCGTATCCGCTGCCAAAGAATTGTTGCTTAACGCCGGCATGGACGATTTTATAAGTAAACCGATAGAGGCATACGCCTTGAATACGATATTGATCAAGTGGCTTCCTCCTGAAAAAATTTGTATGCGGAGCGATTATGACAAAAGTCCTGTTGTTTTTCAAACGCAGGCTCCCGCGCTTGATACCCTTGCAGGCATTGCGGGACTTGATGTGGAGAAGGGGCTGCAATACTCCGGCGGCGCGCAACAGTACCGCAGATTACTCCGCCAATTCTGCGCCAACTTTGATGAAGGCGCGGACGATCTATCTGAAAAGCTACGTACAAACAATTGGAAAGAGTATGCCGTGCGTGTTCATGCCTTTAAGGGGATATTCAGTACTATCGGTATGCAAAGCCTGTCCGAATGGGCAAAGAAATTGGAAGGCGCGGGTAAAGATGCCGCCGGAATGACCCTTGATAGTAATGAAGAAAAACGGGAAAAAAGTATTGCGCTCTGTAACGGCGATACCGGACCATTTATAAAAGCCATGACCGGTTTCAGGGATGCGCTGCTCGCGGCTTCTCTGCTTGAAGATGAACCGTTTGACAAAATCACGGCTGAACCGGCGCTTGTGCGGGAAAAACTCACCGCGTTGCGCCACGCTTGCGAGTCCATGAACGCAAAAGACGCGGGAAAAATAGCCGCGGAACTACAGCGATTCGCCTTTGACACAAAAACCGAATCGGCGGTTATGTATATCTGCAAGTTAATTTCTTCTTTTGATTATGAAAAAGCGCTTGAGAACATAGATGAGCTTCTGAATTAGCGATAATCCTACAAATGGCGCATCACTCGCTCTATACGAATTTCTTTGCAATACTGCCACTGTCCGCACACGATACGCCGCTTAAAAGCCGCTCTCCTCTTGTAATCTTTTAACAAAAACGGAGGAGTTTTATAAATATATATAAAACTCCTCCTCGAATTATTTTTACCTGTTTTTTATCTATGTATGTTGAATTTTAGTAGCCGATACTGCCCCCGGCTAAATCAGAAAATCAGATTTTTGGCGCAAACCATATATTATGCATCGTCTGACTCCGTGTCCGTAGCATTCTCCGTGGTAAGGTTAAGGCGCACTTTCCAAATCTCCGTTGCGCCCTGAACGTTTGATATAAAGTATATATCATTGTTCGTCCCCCATGCGGGAGAAAATACGTCAACGTTTCCGCTCGTCAGTTGCGTTAAATCCGTGCCGTCTTCTCTCATAAGGTATAAGTGAAGCCGGCGCTCTATTATATTTACTTTCGATTTGCCGCCAAAAAGACTGCTGAACCAACCGGAAGATTCCCCTCCTTTCTTTTCGACTGTGGCAAAAAGGACATCCCCGCCTTTTGAAAACAAAATATAATTGCCATCCGGCGAATAGCTTGGACGCGAGCATACCTCGGCAAAACCACGCTCATTGTCAATTGCCGCGGCATAAATTTGCGTAACCTGATTGGTTGCTATATCCATTTCATACACGCTGTACGGATAGAAGGTCGTATTACCACGCTGTTCTTCAGAACGTCTGACGAATACAAACTTATCGACCTGGGGATGCCAGCTCGGTTGTTCACCTTCACCTAAAATGGTGATTTCTGTTCCATTGGTTTTCATACTGACCAACTGCCGTCTGCCGCCAACAAGGGTATCACACAGAATACGGTCTCCTTTGACGCTTGGGTTTGCATCCCCGTCACCCGCGCTCGTGCGGGTGATATACGTTTTGCCGCCGCCGGTAACATTGGATTTGACGAGTTTACTTCCGCTTCCTTCGTATGCCACGTATGCGTAGCCAATACTGTCATCAAACCAAACCGGAGCATAGGATGGTTCGGTTACTAACGGTGTTTTTGCGGAAACATTTACATCACGAAGAAGCATTATCCGAAAATCGTCCAAATAGAGAATTTTGTTGGTATCAGTTTCGTTAGCCTCACAGTAGAGCAGCTTCTTCCCGTCAGGCGACACTTGAACCGCGCTTTTCCTGAATTTATTGTCAGTAACCCGCACTACATTTTGCAACGTTGATGAGGCAACTGTAATCGTAACATCAGCGGTATCTTTCTTTCCCCCCAGACCAGCGCAATTACTCAATACAAAAGCGACCATTATGCTGAGTATTACCGGCAAAAACCATTTTTTCCTGCACATAGAAATCTCCTTTAAAATTTTTGTATGTACCTGCCACAAAGCTGTGGAGACAAATGGTACATCACCCGCATATACGAAATTCCTTCATATATGCCCTTCGCGGCAGTTCCTCATAACCGACGGTTATGCTCTTGGAACACGTTCCGCGTTTGTACGCTGTTCATGCGCGTACTACATCCGCTTATCTTCACGGCATACCGCCGGAACATACTCTTTCATTTCAGCACGGGTGGATACTCACACCCGATACGGGTGGACACCCACACCCGTATCGGGTGGACATTCACACCCGATACGAGTGGATACTCACACCCGATACGAGTGGGTGTCCTCACCCATATCGGGTGGACATTCACACCCAGCACGAGTGGATACTCACACCCGATACGGGTGGGTATCCTCACCCGATACGGGTGAGTGGCTCCCTACACGACTGTCAAGACGCCGTTAAACGACAGGGTTCGCGGTTCTTTCAGAAAGCTGCTTCCTCCGCTGAACTGCGTCTTTATCTCCACCTTCCATTTCCCAGCGCTAAGCGGCGGAACTATCCCTATCAGTTTTGACGCCGTGTTCTCCGCTAAATGCCCACTTACCTTCACCAGCCCTGTTGGATCCGCTTCCGGTACGAAATACACGCCCACTTCAGGGTTTTCTCCCGCTATCTTCAGCTTGTGCCCCGCTATGCTGAACATTCCCCCGGGCGTCAGCGTTTCGTTCACCGATTCGGTCGTTACATCGATACACTCATCAATGTAGCCCTGTACGTCCGCCAAGCCTTCCACCTCCACCACGATATGCCCGGCAAGGCTGCGTAACGGGGTGAGAATGCGGAAATGGAACGTTACCGGATGCTTCTCCGTGTCGTGTCCCTCGATAACCTTGTCAAACGTGCCGCCCACGTTGGGGTACATCAGGAAGTACTTCAGGTTGACCGCGAAGCCGTC
>JAISMJ010000075.1 GCA_031276815.1 Treponema sp. | reverse complement strand
TAACGGCGTTTGTTGAAAGGGCTGCCTAAAAAAAACTTAAGCCCTCTTTCCTGGCGAACTCGATGAACGCCTCCGCTATGCCGTCTTGAGTTTCTCCCTCATGGTTAAAAAGATCGTGTTTGACGATTCGGTGCCCGTGCGTATCCCGGAAGGATTCATAGATCTTGTCACCCGAATTATCCTTCCCCGGTTCCCGCATGGTGGCAAAAAATACCGGATAATCCTCACGCCGGGGGCAGAGCTTTTCATCCCACTTTTGCACAAACAAAACGCTCGTTTTTGTGCCCGTGTGGGGCTTAAACGTATTGCCGTGCAACCCCACCACCGCCAAAAGCCTGCATCGATCCGCGATAAACTCCCGGATATATTTATCGCTCGAATTGTTAAACCGCCCCTGGGGAAGCACGATTGCCATGCGCCCGCCGGCTTTCAAAAAATCCAGATTCCGCTCGATAAAAAGAATATCCCGCCCTATCTTGCTTTGCTTTTTTCCATTGGCGTTCTTCGCTATTTCGTAATTAGCAATAATCTCATTATCATGAATATCGCCGGCAAAGGGCGGATTCGCCATCACGAGGTCAAATTCGAATTCTTTATTTTCGCCAGGCTTCCTCCGGTACTCGATGAACCGCTGAAACCCTTCATTATAATTCTTCTGCCATTCGGGGGTTTCAATATCTTCTTTCCACCGTTTATAATCAAGGGTATTCAATTTTAATACATTACTATGTCCGTCACCGGCGATGATGTTAAGCATCCGCGCCACGCGCACGGATCGCGGGTCAAAGTCAATCGCAAATATATGGTCCCGCACATAGTTTATTTCACGGGTTGAGCGGGAGGCGTTTGTAAACAGATTGGGTTTATTGGGCTTGATTTGTCCCCATACATACAGAAGGGTATGCATTGGGAAGCCGCAGCTCCCCGCCGCCGTGTCAATCATTGATTCCTTTTCTTTTGGATTGAGCATCTTTACGCACATATCAATCACATAGCGCGGGGTGAAATACTGTCCCTTTGCGCCTTTTGCCGCCTGAATAGACAGATATTCAAAGGCATCGTCCACTACTTCAAGATTACTGTTAAAGAGTTTTATATCCTGCAAATACGACACGCAGGAGCGCAGATGAGATGGTTTAAGTTTTATTTTGGTATTGTCGTCAAAAACACCTTTCCATTGTTTGTTGGCATTTTCAAACAAGGTGTTTATCCGTTTTTTTGTTACGGCATCATCGCCTGTATCCCGAAATTCAAGCCTGCGGAATTTTGAATCATTAATATCATCCAGTTTTCCATTATTGCGCAGCAAAGCAGCCATTTCATCGGCGTCGTTCATGCTCATATATTCATCGTATAGCTTGATAAACAGCACTTTGAATATTTCATCGAAACTGTCTTCGCCTGAGTTTGCCATCACGCGGTCTTCAAATTCCGTAATAACATAACTGAGCGATTTTTTTTGAAGCCGGTCGTTTTGGTACAGCTGCTTTATGGTATAAGGTCCCTGCAAGACCTCCCAAAGCGTTTGATCCGCTTTCGGTAAGGCCGACAATTTGTTCAGAAATGTTGTTTTTGACTGTTTGTCTTGTTCTTTGTAGTAATATTCAATATCGTTTCCATCCGTCCATACGCCGATAGACGCGCCTGAAAATTTGCAGTAAGACTCAAGCTGCTTTTTGCCTTCCAGGGCGGTTGGATTGGAAGGGCTTTTCAGTTCCACGATGATATAGGGCTGGTCCGGGCGCTCTTTTTCATACACCACGATGTCGGCGCGTTTCCCGCTTGAACCCATCGTAACTTCACTTTGTATCTCAAAGTTAGCGGCGTCATAACCGTACTCCGTCATTAACGTTTGCAGGTACAACTGCCGGACGACTTCTTCGGGGGTGAGCTTTATTGTTTTTTTGCGAACCGGGCAGAGTATGGAGAAGGTCTCTTTCCCGTTCACAGCGCGGGTTTGGGCGGCGTTCTCGATACGCCTTATCTGCTCGGGGCTAAACTGGGTCAATTTATAGGGAGAATCTTTGAGAATGGTTTCCAAGAGCATACCGATAGTATCGGAGCGGAACGGGCGGTCTGTGAGCGATTTTCCGAAAGGCTGGAAAAAAGCGCTCCCCTCCCCTTTCTTATCACACGATGATACACACGCCCGATAGCACTTCGTATTCGCGGACTTTTTCCAGTAGTCCCGTCAGCCTGTCAATGCGGAAGACGACAAGGTTATCCGATTCCTGATGACAGACGAGCAGAAAAGCGCCGGTTGGATCAACGGCGAAATCCCGCGGCATCCTGCCGCCGGACGGAATAGCGGCTACCGGTTCAAGCAGCCCTTCTTCCATAACGCGGAGCGTTACGATACTGTCGCGTCCGCGTATTGACGCATAGAGGAAGCGGGCGTCCGCGCCGAACTTAATCGCGGACGCGGTAATGTCCGCTGCCCGCGTCCGCGGCGGCAGTTCCGGCGGAAGCAGCGGGACGGTTTGCACAAGGGAGAGCCGCCCGCCTGTGAGGGAAAGGACGTCTATTGTGCAGGAAAGTTCATGTACCGCATACGCAATGTCCTTTGAAGGGTGGAAAAGCGTGTGTCTGGGTCCCGATCCGGCGGCGCACTGAAAGAACGGCGGGTCAAGCGGCTGCAACGGCTCCCGCCTGTTCCGGTCGTAAGAAAACGTCCATATGTTGTCAGAGCCTAAATCACAGGCAAGCGCGACGCTGGAATATCCTTGCGCCGCCTCGCGTACGTCGCGTAAGATACACGAGTGGGCGTGCGGGGCTTCCTGCCGCGCTTTATTGGGACCTTTTCCCGTAAATTGAACGGTCTGGATACATTCGCCGATGCTTCCGTCCGCGTGTATTGGAAAAACCGCGACCGCGCCTTCCGTATAATGAGAAACAACGGCGCGCGTCCCGCTTGTATCAAGCGCGATGTGGCACGGACCTCTTCCCCCGCTGGAGACTTGGTTCATAAGGGAGAGCGTTTCTCCCCGCGATCCGCCCGCCGCAAAAGCGGACACGGAGCCGGTTGGCTGCCCGCGGAATTCGCTGGTCTCATGTGTTACATACAGGCGCTTTTTAGAAGGAGACAGAGCAATGAATTCGGGATTCACGGCTTCCGCCGCGATACCTAGATTTTTTACTTCGCCGGTATCGCCGTCAAAAAGAAATGAATACATACCCCTGCTTCTCCCGCCCGCTCCCCGCGTATAGGCGCCGATGTATCCGGCGCTTATCATGTCCGCCTCCTGTCCATAGCGCCGCGCTTTGCCTGTTTCTGGTTGTACATGAGGCTTTCAATATGAACGAGAAATTCATTGATTTGCAGATAGCCGGCGTTCTCCAGCGTAAAGGCGACAATCTCCGAGGGGTCGGGGACATCCGTGCGGGTAGCGTCTCTTTTTCCGTTCAGCAGACGCTCTTTCGTCTCATCGTCCACCCGTTTATTGTACCGGACGGACGAATTGGCGAAGTCCCGCATCGCGCTTTTGACGGCGTCCCTGCCCGCGTTCTTGGCGTGGAGGCGCGATGAGGAATCGTCAGCCACATAGGCGGCGCGGGCGGTCAGAAAGGCGTTGAGTTTGTCCAGAACGTCCGCCACATCCGCCTGAATCCAGCCGAAGGCGGCAACCTTCGCGGCGTCGGACAGAATAAGTATCCAAACCTCAATTAAATCGGCTAAATCCTGCTCTTTAACGGGGAGCCAGTCTTCGTTTGTCATGATGTTATCTCCTTTGTTGGTATAGTATAATCCGGTGTTCCGGTAAGCGTCAACTACACGCAAAACCGCCGCGCCAAAATTTACGGCAATATTGCTAAAATTTATGATACTCACGGTAAAATTTACGATAATATTGCTAAAATTTACGACAATCACGACAAAATTTATGATACTCACGGAAAAATTTACGACAATTATGATAAAATTTATGACAATATCGCCAAAATTTACGATAATCGCGGCAAAATTTACGGCAGCCACGTCGTAGTTTACGGCAGCCACGGCAAGATTTATGGAAGCGGCGATAAAATTTACGGAAATGCCGCCACGGTGCGTAACCCGCCCTGCGGTCGTATATTAAGGAGTTATGCGCAATACTGCCCCAAAATTTTTAAAAATACACTGTTATTGTTGACTATATTTAAAAGTAATGGTAAACTAAGATTATAACCAATTTTAAAACCTCGGTTATAAAGAATTGTTATTGAAGGAGATTAAGTATGCCCAAGAAAGAATTTGACAACAACAATAGAATATGGAAGAATGAATTAGAAAAAGACAATAGACCGTACCTTCTTTTTGAACCTTTCTTAAATGATTATTGGAAGCTATCTCCTAAAATTGTTTTTTGTAATCTAGAAACTGCATCAGGGGGCGATGATGCAAGTGAATGGGAAAAAATACTTACATGGGAAACATTCAAGAATAATTGGATGGACTTACATAGTAAGTATAGAGATGGGTATCCTAATCCTACTATTTGGCGTTCTGTGATTTTTGCATATATATTGTATGAACGTTTGAATGGAACATCAAGACAATGTATTGAAATGCAATTAAAAACAATAAAAGATAATATACTTGAACCTTATCTTAAAGAACCGCCTAAAGATTTGTTCAATGCAATAGGAAAAGAAAGATTGGAAAATACAATAAAATATATATTGTATATGAATTTACAAAATGGATCAATGAAAAAGATGATACAAAATTTGATAAAGATTTGCTCGATGAATTTTTAAGAAATCACATACATAGAAAATGCACTTTAAATTCCATTAAATATTCCGATGCAGATATTTTTATTATTTCTGGCGTGGAGGGAAGAAATACATTTAATAAACTGTTAGATGGGTTTAATCTGGAATTAATAACAGATAAGAATCCAAAAACAGGAATGAAAGAGTATAATAACACCATATGTGATGGCATATCATCCTGGATATGGGCAATATTACAATTTACTTAAATGGATATTTGATAGGATTGATGCAATACTAAACAGGTTTAAGCTTCTTAAACAAAAAACTATGTGAGAGGGGCAGTACTCTGTTTACGCTTCGCCGCCAGTAGGCGACTCGGGCTACGGTTTTGCTCCTATGATTATTGTCAAGAGGCAAGCGCCTCCCATCCCATGCTATCTAACTTGTAATAACGAAGTTTTTTGCGTAACTCCGCCTTGGGCATATCTTTATAGAATTCCCGCCGGGTA
>JAISMJ010000130.1 GCA_031276815.1 Treponema sp. | reverse complement strand
AACTCTTTATAGAGAAATAAGATAGAGAAAAGAACTAGATGCCGCGATTGATTAAAAAGACGCTTTAAGACAATGGGGGGGGGGGGGGGATCGAGTTAGAGTCTTGCGCGCCGGTAATGCCGGATAACGCCGCGCCGCGTGACAGATAAAAAACCGGTATGTTGATAATACGACTTTTATTCATGGGAAAGAGTATACATGGCGAACATACGTTTGTCAAGAGATAGTAACGCCTTTTTTGTATTTTTTTGACGGTTCCCAAGACGGGCGACATTCGCGCAGGGCATAGCCGCGCAGCCTCATAACCCGCGAGTAAACCATGAAAACGCCGCCTGAAACGTCCCGATAAACGCGCCGAGAATAGCGCCCAACACATTGATCCATGTAAGCTGATCCGCCATGATGTCTAATATGATGCCTTCAACCCGAATCATGTCGAGTTCGTCAATGCGTTCCGCGACCAGAAGGCGTATGTTGATGGATTGCAGGACGTTGGCGATCTGTTCATCGGCAAGCGTTACCAGCCTTTCGCATATAAAAGCGTCCAGAGCGTCTTTTTTATCAGGAGTGATGAGAAAAACACTGGCAAGCGTCCAATCCGGATGTTCTTTGAGCAGCGTCGTGAAGAATTCCGCTATGTCCGGCGCTTTCCGCGTCTCTTTCACGGCAAGAGCGCCGGCGTCCGCGTCTTCCGCGCCTGCAAGATATGCCGTAAGAGACGAAAAGACCCTTTTTCCTATGGCATGAATCGCTTCCGGCGAACCGCCGTTGAAGAACGAGGGAAACATATCTTTCAAAGGCGTATCGGCATAGGTTATTACCACATCAAGCGCCGTCTTTGCGATCCGCTCGCCGTTTTCTTCATCGGAGAGCAACCGCTCCACCGTATTGGTGATAAACTCCGCGATTTTCCGCTGTTCTTCAGGGTTTTCGAGCAGGCGTTTAAGCTGATTGATGAGATCGCCGATAATTTCAGGCATTTTTTGGGATAGCGTTACGTCATACCCTCCAAGTGAGATAAAAAAACGCTGAATGCCTCCCAATTTTTTGATTGCGCCGGACAGGAAGATGCGCCCTTGCGCCTCAAGCGTCTGCTTGACGTCTCTTCTATTGAGGAAATCGACGCACATAGCGGTAATGCGCGGGAACATCGTACAGAGCATAACGCCTAGCTGCCCCGCAAGACCGCCGCTCCTCTGGCGAATGGCTGCGGTAAGCGCATGTTCCATGTTTTTCCGTATATCTTCAACCGGCTCATCGCCGATGAGTTCCCTAATGGTTTTGCCGCCGAATGTTTCCCCGCCTTTTTCGGCAAGCAAGCTCCAAAGCCGCTCAAACAGGACTTCAAACGCCGGAGATTGGAAAAACCCCTCCAGCAAGCGGCTCATCACGCCGCCTTGTTCGCGGGCGGCGGCGCCGTCTCCTTGTACAAGAAAACTAGAAAGGGGAGCCGTACACACTTTTTCAGTGAAAAGCGCCACGTTGCCCCTGATGCCGGAACGGACGTCTTCCCGGCGGAGGCGCTGCCGCACGATTTCCGGCGTTAAAAGCTCCCGCTCAACCATGCGCCCGATGCTTTGGGCAAGCTCATGCCGCTGTCTGGGCAGTATTCCCGGCGTAAAGGGGATGCGTATGCCCCAAAGCCGTTTTTCCGTAAGGGGGCGGAAAAGCATCTTGATTGCAAGCGCATTGGTAACATACCCGATAACCGCCCCGATTACCGGCGGAATAAGCCATACGATTAGTATCTTGATCATTGTATCATCTTCTCCGATGCGGTCATTGCCTGCTCCTCATACTCGTAAATTTCAATGTCATCTTCATATATCCAACCCTGATAGCCGCCTTCCACAAGAACCCATGTTTCCGGCATGGACGGCGAGCTTTCCGTGCCTTTATTGATGAGCCTGCGTTCCAGCACTGTTACGATGGAGCCGCGCCGCATATATCCCTGCGAAAACCCGCCCCGCTTCGGCGCATTTGAGAGATTGATATATGACGATACGATTACGCCGTAACCAATGACCGGTCTTGACAAGGGATAGGTAGGCGGTGGTAGTATAAAAAACTCGCTTTTTAAGCGGTTGCACGAACATAAAACACTCACGCCAACCGCCAGCATAATATACGCGGTACGGGCAATGGGGCTTATATATGAATGAAGGGAATTATTCAGCGCTAAAAAAGTATTCATTACTAAACATAATACTCTTTTTTTTCTTTCTTGCCAATGCCTTTATTCCGTATCATTCCCTTTACGCCGGCGATAACGCCCTTCTCGCGCCGGCGATAACACCGTCCGCGCCAGCGATAACGTCCTTCGCGCCGGCGATAGTGTCCTTCGCGCCGGCGATAACGCCCTTCGCGCCGGCGATAGTGTCCTTCGCGCCAGCGATAACGCCGTCCGCGCTGGCGATAGTCCCGTCCGCGCTGGCGATAGTCCCGTCCGCGCCGGCGATAACGCCCTTCGCGCCGGCGATAGTGTCCTTCGCGCCGGCGATAGTGTCCTTCGCGCCGGCGATAGTCCCGTCCGCGCCGGCGATAACGTCCTTCGCGCCAGCGATAGTGTCCTTCGCGCCAGCGATAGTGTCCTTCGCGCCGGCGATAGTGTCCTTCGCGCCGGCGATAGTGTCCTTCGCGCCAGCGATAACGCCCTTCGCGCCGGCGATAGTCCCGTCCGCGCCGGCGATAGTGTCCTTCGCGCCGGCGATAGTCCCGTCCGCGTACGCCGAACCGGACGCCTACGCTTTTTCCGTAGGAGGCATGGCTGGCTTTCTCTATGGGCAAGGCGAAGAAATCGTATACAAAAACAGCAACGCCGATTATTTAAGCCAACTGCTCTGGGACATGAAGCCGCTGTTTTACTATGGCTATACGTTTCGTTTTGAGCGTTCAAAGCTTTTGGAGCGTCCCGGATTCTTCACCGGTTTGTCCATAAAATACGGCATACCCGCGAGAACCGGCATTATGGAAGACAGGGATTGGCTGGATGAGCGGGATCACCGGCTGACGCATTTCTCACAGCATGATAATTTCACGAAAAACATGCTGCTGCTTGATGTTAAGGCGGGCGCTTCGTTTCCGCTCTTCCGTACACTCGTGGTAAAGGCGTACGGAACCGTATCCTTTATGCGTGTTTCATGGGAGTCGTATGATGGATATACGCAATACGCCCCGGATTCATTCGGAAGGTATGATGAATGGAGCGATTCGCTCCCCAAGTCCTCCATGCAAGGACGGATCATAGATTATGATCAAACATGGGCTGTTTTTGGGGCGGGCTTTTCCGCAACGCTGCCACTCGGCGCGTTCAACATTGGGCTGTCTTTTGACATAAGCCCTTTTATACTGAGCGCGGGTATTGATAACCATTGGCTGCGGAAAGCGCAATTCAATGATTACCTACGTGGCGGTATATTCCTTGAACCGCGCATGGTTGCTGATTTTTCCCCACACCAGCGCATTACCCTCGCGCTCTCCGTTTCATGGCGTGTCCTGATCGGCGCAATGGGAGATACCCATGAATATGTACGCTATCAAGATACCGCCATATTTATTAAAAAATATCCCAATTCAGCCGGCGCCGGACTTTCTTTTTTTGATATGGGGCTTTCAATTATGGTGAAGTTGTAACGTTTCTTTGATGAAGGGCAGCAGCAGCGCGTCTGAAGGGACAAACCTATTATCCTGAATAAGCGCCTCAATATCGTCAATGCTCGCCCAGCGTAGCGCCGTATGTTCCGGCATCACAAAATCGCGGCTTAACAAAAGCGCTTTATACGCCCGCACCGTGTGCTGTTTCCCATGATGTTCAAATTTCGCGCTGCCGATATACGTACCAGCGGTTATCCCTACGCCGAATTCCTCGTCATACTCCCGGGCAAGCGCCTGTTCATCGGTCTCACCGTCTTCCACTTTGCCTCCGGGAAATTCCCACCGCTCCCCGATGTCGCCTTTTGCATTGCGCTTGGCAATAAAGATTTTTCTGTTTTCTATGATAATACCCGCAACCGAATTCATATCACTCCGCTTTGGTTCTTATAACCACCCGTTCCGTTTCCGTCTGCATGAGGATCAGCGCATGCTCAATGTCCAGCGGCACGGAGATACGGAACTCCTCGTTTTCCTCCGGCATAAAGTAGAGCCGGCTCGTGAATATGGCGGGCGCCTCGCCGGATTCCGCCCGTGAAGAAGACGTCTTTTTTTCAGGGGAAACCGCGACGTCAACGGCGCCTGTATAGGCGGCGTCCGCCTGTTTCACCCGCTTCTTGATAACGATAAACGTGTTTCCCTCATGCCGCAGCGCCGATACCGTAATGGAATTGCCGCCCAGCATATAGGTATTTTTATCGGAAAGCAATCTGTTGATAATAGAAATAAAGGCGCAAAACACAAGAATCGTAATAAGCAGTATGGCATTTGATCTGGTTCCCGTTAAAGCCGCAAAGACGCCGCGTCGTTCTCCCCTGCTTTTGTTCAAATCCTGTACGCTCCGGGGCGCTCTTTCAAGGCGGCGCGTAGATGAATAACGGAAAACCACATCCCTGTCCGGTATGGGCGGATTTTTTATCACATCGGCAAGGATATTTTTACCGGTTTCTTCGGGATCGCGCAGTTTCGCCATAATCAACGCCTCTTTCGCATAGCAATTTACCGCCGCATTAACACGGACGCCGCTATGGTACCGGCGGCATCCTCGCCCAAAAGGTAGCCGATAATCGCTAACGCCCACGCTCCGGCGGTTCCGGCGCCTCTGCTGGTGATGATGTTTCCGTCAACCGCCACATCGTCATTTGACCACTGTGCGCCCGCAACCGCTTTTTCAAGACCGGAATAACAGGTAAACCTGCGCCCCGCCAAAAGCCCCAGCGGATACAAAACCACAGCCGGCGCCGCGCATATAGCGGCAATGAGCGCGCCTTTTCCGGCAAGCGTCTTGAGTATAGCCCCCACCGTTTCGGACGCCGCAAGGTTAGAGGCTCCGGGCATACCGCCGGGGAGCAACGCCGCATCCCATTCATCCGCGGTAAAACGCGCCGCATATTCCGAGATAGCCACATCGGCGGCAACCGGAATCCGGTGCGAACCGGTGGATATGCCGCTGTCATTCAGGGAAACGACAGTAACTTCGACGCCTGCCCGCCGCAGAAAATCAATGGGCGTAACCGCCTCGACTTCCTCAAAACCGTCCGCCAGAAACACAACGGCTTTTTTCGCTTTTTTTTCTTTTTCCATCTCATTCTCCTTTTTCTCCGGAAAGCGCTTGATCTTTTATCTGTCATTCAGTATACTAATAAAACATTTGTAGCGCAACCAGTAGTTACGCCGGCGTGGTGAAATGGCAGACACGGTAGACTCAAAATCTACTGTCCGCAAGGACATATCGGTTCAAGTCCGATCGCCGGCAGAGACGGTACCGTGAGTATATCGTATATATAACATTGCGGCAAAAAATCAGAAACTATATCTATAGCCCACTCATCCCTTTCCATCTTTCTTATTCTCCTCTTGGTTTATTACTATTGTGTAGAGGAAAAATTGATATCTCTACAGGGTTTACAGGAATCACCGGAAAAGAAACCATCGCCATATAGGATGTAACATAGGCGAAAAATCGGAAATTATATCTATAGTCATTCATCCCTTTCCCTATTAATGCTTGCTTGCGAAGCCGCTAGAGCCGGAAGGGGACTCCTCAGACCGTACGCGGTTACTTCATGAAGGCGGCATGTGGGAGGTATCGGCTCCCTCAACCGCATCGGTTTCGGTGTTAAAGGCGCGTAAAGATTGTAAATTCCGATTCTCTGTGCAAAATTTTCCAATTTTAAGTGCAACGTTACATACGGTTTGCTTTGGTTCCCGTTACGCGGAGCGCCGGTCTGAATATTCCCCGATTTCTTCACCATACATTGCAGGGGTGGGCAATGTCATATACAGACGGAACGATGCGCTAATGAGCGCAGGGGATACGTGGACCCGCTCCAATTTCAGCGTCGCTTTTCCTAATGTACTCGGGGCCGGACAGCGTCTGTTCAATATGATGGGGAGCCAACGCAAGCAGTTCCTTTGCATAGCCTTTACGGCGCGTTCCCGCGCAGCATATATCAAGCTGGAGCGTTTCCGCAGGCACGCGGGGAACCAGTTCCTCATAGAGGAGCGCCGCATCGGTACCGGTAATCAAGACATGGGGTTCGGGCGCGGCGGCTCTCTCTCTCTTTTCAATAATACAGTCCGCAATACGAGCGGCGCCCGCGTCCATATCGGGCGTGAGCCGCCTCCCGTTCTCAAAAAGCGCCGTAAAATAGGCGTGTTTTCGCGCATCAACGGCGGGTATGACATAGCCGCCCCAATCCCTGCGGAAGTACGCCATGCAGTCCAGCGTTCCCGCCGTCGCCAGAGCGATGCCGAAAGGCAGGCACAGCCCTTTCGCAACCGAATAGCCTATCCGCAAACCCGTGAAAGAGCCGGGGCCCTTCATACAGGCGACCATATCCACATCCTTGCTTTGTATGCTGGCTGCGGAAAGGAGCGTGTCAATGGTATCTATGATAATTTCTGAATGTCTGTTGCCAGCGTCCGCTTCAAAATACCATGTGCTTCTCCCGTCAGAAAACGCGATTGACAACACCGGCGTCGCCGTATCCACTGCAAGTATGTTCACCGTTTCACCGCGTATCCGCGCCAGCCGCAGCGCGGCAGCCGCTGATCCTGCGCGTTCCGTTTTCCAGCGCATCAATGGTGATGACCACCGCGCCTTTCGGGATAGACGCGGGGATACGCTCGCTCCACTCAATAACGGCAACGCCGCCGCCGTAGAGCAACTCCTCCGCGCCAAGCGCGGCAAAATCGTCATCGTCATGGAGCCGGTATGCATCTATATGATAGAGCGGCAGCTTCCCGCCGTGTTCTCCTCTCCCTTCATATTCGTTTATGATGGTATAGGTAGGGCTTGTAACCGTATCGGCAACGCCGATCCCTGCGGCAATGCCTTTTGTGAAGTAAGTTTTACCCGCGCCCAATCCGCCGCGCAACGCCACAACGCTTCCGGCGGACAGCAGGCGGGACAGGGAACGTCCATACGCGAGGGTTTCTTCTTCCGAAGAAGAGACAACATCAAAGGGCAGGGAGATTTCCATGAGAGTCGAGATTATCAATGTGTTTCTTTAATTCCTTAATGATAGGTAGTAGCGGATAATCAACCGGTTCCGCAATAGTAATCAAGATTTCCTTTTGACCGGTCGGCTTTATTTCAATAGAAAAATCAATCTCCCGTTCAACAGACCTATTCACCAGTTCCAAGACAGCGCGCCCTGAATAATACATTCGGTAATAAATCGGAACGTCTTTTCTAACAATATCTTTTATTTCAAGCACCTGCATATGTTTACCTCTTAATTTATGTATCAGAAACTATCGCATGTATGGCAGTTCCAGATTACAGCGCATCCTACCGACCCGCAATGATTGTCCAAGACAATAATATTATTATCGGATTAAGGTAAAAGTACCTTTAATGTATTACAATGGGTTGCTCCAGCCCACGGCTTTAGGCACACCTAATCCTTTAGGTTTGTAGATAAGCCGCAATGATAAAGATACATAACGTTCCGGCTGTTTATGACAGTCTAGCGGAGCAGCGGCATGGGAATGGAGCGTAGCGTAATGACACCTAACGAGGAGTACGGCGAACAAAAAGTGGGTATGGCGTTGCCAAGAATGATCGCGGCGCTTTGTCCATGTGTCGAAACGGGTACCGTTCTTCACGGCTTTCCGTATGCCCAGCGGAATGGAACAAGGTATATGATTGATAAGCGTTGACCACAGCCCCAGTGAGATAGAAACCGGCAGCCGTTCCGCGATGAGCGTCAGCATCGGCCTGCCTCGAAAAAGGCTGTCGCCGAAATTGAACGTACTGTACTTTTTGAGCATTTCGCCGTAACGCGCAAGGAAGGGTTTGTCGAAGCCGTAGCGTTTCTCAATTTCGGCGATTACTTCGGGATCAAGCCCGCGGCTTCCGCGGTACGTGGAGACATTCCGTCCGCTTCTTACGCCGGATGAAGGAGCAACGCTATCGCCGCCTGTACCGCCCGCCACGCGCTGAAGGCTTATATTGCCCTCCACGCCCTGAATGGCGCAACCGCCTGATCCACCGGACCACCCGCCGCAATCTGGACAATAAAGAAATTGATCGTGATGATCGCCCAAAGAGTCGGAATAATAAGCAGAAGTCTGTGCGCTATATATGCCGCCCTGTGTGTGCCCCTTGTTAGATTTGTCTGCTATCCGTATCGAACACCGTGCCGCCCAAATCCTGCGCCGTAACGCCCGCGCGGTACGTTTGCAGCGCCCGTTTCTCCCGCTCAAGTTCCGGAAACGAGTACAGCGCCGCGCCGGTGTCGCCGATACTCACCTCCGGCTGGCTATATGTTCCGATCTCTTTGATGAGCCGGTCCTGAACCGTGTCAAGGTTTGCGGGCTGGGCTTCCGGCGTGTTCGCCGCAATATCTGCCGTTTGGATATTGCGCGGAGACGACCACACCCGCGCAAAGGCTATTTTCCGTAAATTCTCAATTTTAACCGCCTCATTGCGTTTTTTCACGACGCCAGCGCGTAGCGCCGGAATGAGCCAAAACAGTAGCGAGAAAACCAGCGGAACCACGCCCAACCCAACGGTGATGACCGGAAGCGGATTCGATGAAATACCGGTAAACAGCGCGTACGTGATGCCGTAGAGATAGGAGGCGGCTTCTCCCGTGGCTTGGGAAACAAAGCGGGATATTTTTTCGCCGTTTCGTGCTATAGATGTTATGATGCCGACTGCGCCCGTAGTAAGGGCATTGTACAGATAATAGCCGCCGAAGATCACATTTACGCCGTTTATGATACAGAACCACGTATTCATACCCGCCTTATTCGAAGAAAACGGTTCGAGCAGTTTAACCGGACTTGATCCGCCGAAGGAGCGATCGCGGGTATCGGCCCGCACAAGCAGTTCATCAAACTGGTAAACGACGGTACCGTCATCGGTGGCTTCCGGGCTGCCGCCGAATTCCGCGCAGTACGCGGTAATGGCTTCTTCCGCGTCAAGCTGTTTTTTCCCCGTAAGCATGATAAATTCGGGGAGGGAAATGACGCCCTTGTTCGCCTGAATGTAGGCTATAACGGCTTGTTTTTCCCTGCTGTCCCAATCCGCATTCGGGTTTCCATCACCGAAAACAAAGGAGAAAATAGCCTTGTGCAAAGGACGCGCCTTGGGGCGCCGCCGCGTACTTCCGTAGTAATAGGGGTCCAGCGACTTAGTTAGTTCCGAATAGAACCATATTCGCATGATCAAGTTAAAGATGCTGCCCGCAAGGTACAGCCCGCCGCCTCTGCTTGAGCGTCCGTTTGAATTCTCGGAAGAGCCGCCGCCCATGGAAATCACAAGCGCGGCAAGGGCGAGAAGCATGAAAAGGGCAAAATAGCCTATGAGCATGACCATGATCCACACTTTGAATAGCCATGACAATACGATTTTTACGCCCTTACCGAGTTTTTCAGCAAGATTCCGCATGAATATGCCAAAGCCGCGGTATTTACTCTTGAATCCTCGCGGGAAAGAATAGAGAATTTCTCCCGATTCTGTTACCTGAAGCCGCGCCGAATATTCGTCCGCGACTTTCGGGATAAGCTCTTTAACCGTAGCGAAGGAGAGGCTTGTTCTCCCGACAATATCCGCGACCGTCGCGCCGTCTTTTTGCCTTCTGCACGCCTCCGTTATTTTCCAGTAAGCGTCTCTATCACTGATTTTCTGTGTTTTTTGCTTCATATAATTAATTCTCCATACCGGCGCTGCCGGTTCCCCGCATGGGGAAATACCGGTTTAGCCGTTCTGCGTAGTATCAACATTGCCTTCTAAAATTTTGGCAAGCGTAATATTTATAAAATAATCATCAACCATTTTATTTACCCGGCTCCATACTTTATGGCTTAGACAGGTGGCTATTCTATCGCAGTTTTCGGCGTGTTTATCGCACGGAGGCGTTTCCATCGTTTCTCCAGACGCTTTCAGTATGGATTTGAGCGTTATCTCGGTAAGCGGCTTATCAAAGAAAAACCCTCCGCCCGGTCCCCGGACAGACTCCACAATACCGGCTCTGCGGAGTTTGAAAAATATCTGCTCTAAAAATATAGGGGAGATGTGTTCCCGTTCCGACAATGTGCTGACAGATACGGGACCGCCGTCTTTCCCTAGCTGGGCTAACGCCAATGTCGCTCGTAAGGCGTATCTGCCGCGAGTGGTAATTTTCACAAAAACCTTCCTTAATTTAGGGATTTTCCTCATTATACAATAAAAAAAAAATTTTGTCATGGGTATCTTTACTATATTTAAGCTATTGCATAAAACCCAATAAAAAAATATACTAGGCTCAAGGAGTAACATATGAAGAAATTTTTAGTAACAGCTTTTTTGGCGCTTGTAATAAGCGTGGGTAGTACATTTGCCGATCATCCTGGCGGTTGGGGCATCGGCGTACAAGGCGGATGGTCTGGCGGCGTTGGCGGCGGTCTTTCGCTCAAAGTTCCTAGTGTGCCGATTTACTGGACCATTAACGGCGGTAATGGGTGGTTAGGCGTTTCGGGAGACTATTATTTTATTGATAAAACGCTGGTACCAGATATCAATTTAGGCTGGTATCTTGGAGCGGGCGTGTTTGGTACCTTTAGCGGCCTCGGTAAAACGACTCATATCACTATTGGCGGGGAATTTGTCGCGGGTCTTTCATGGCAGCCGCTCAAATTCTTTGAGGTATATCTTCAGGCGGCGCCGTGTATAGGGTTGCAACTTGCGCCGAGTATAGGCTTGGGGGCCAACTTCTTCAACGCGGCTCTCGGTATCCGTTTCTGGATATAAAAAACCGGCATAATGAACAACAACATCATCCTTAAAGCTGAAGATCTGGACGGGTATCTTACAGAAAATGATAAAACACGGCTTGCCGAAACCGCCGCATTATACCGGGAGGCGCTTGCCTGTTACAGCGCCATTAGCACGGGACTGAAGCAGGATGAACGGCTCATTTCGTTATACAACGAAATGGGCAGCCTTATGCGGGAAATCTGCCGTAATGAAGAGAACATACGGGTCTATTCGTTTGTTATGCCACATGAAAGCCACGCCGAGGCATCCCGCCTTATCGCAAAATTGCGGGACGTCAGGACGGGGCATGAAGAATTTATCTATTATACCCAGCGCGCGTATGAACTGCTTTTCAACATGGCATACGGAATAAAATCCGGCGGAATTGACAAAAACTACTTTTTTATCAAGACGCCGGTAACTGCGCCGGTACAGAATTACGCGGTTCACAAAATTTCCAATATTGATGATACCATTATGAATACGGTTATGTGCGTCATGCTTCGGGGGGCGCTTCTTCCTTCAATGATTATGTCAAAAGAAATTCAGGAATATTCTTCAGAAGGCTACGTTACGCCGTTCGCTCTGTTCAAGATAAGCCGTGATGATACCAAAAAAGAAAATAACATGGAGTACATCCTCGATCTCGATCGCTCCTATTTTGAGCTTGAAGCGTTAAATGGCAAAGACCTTGTGTTTGCGGATCCCATGAACGCAACAGGCGGAAGCCTTGTTACGGTAGTGAAGCATCTGCTTTCTCAGGGAGTCAAACCCAAATCCGTCCAATTCTTCAATGTGATAGCGGCGCTTAAAGGAGCGCTCCGCGTGGTCCGGGCGCTGGATAACTGCCGGGTGTTCACATTGTGGATGGATCCCATGTTGAACGACTCGGCGTACATCATGCCGGGTCTTGGCGATGCGGGAGACCGTATCAACGGCACGGATATGACGGGAACCGGTCAGCGGAACATCATGCAGCTTATAGCGGATTATGGCTCAAACATAGCCCAACTATACCGCAGTCAGTTACGGGAGATAGAAAAAACGGTGCTTAACCGGTAGCGGTGGACGTGGGGTTTGAGCGTTCATGGCAAATAGTATGTACAAATTATCTCTTAAATTTTGGCGTTCAATATCTCCGCTCTTTTTATGGGCGCTTTTTTCATTCGGTTTCTTATTTGCCTCCTGTGTCAGTAACGCGATTTCCGCGGAGGAATATTTCGCCATCGGTATGGCGTACTTTGATATGGGAAAATACGCCGAAGCCGAACCGTGGCTGATAAAAGCCCGTTCCGCAAAAAAGACTGTAACCGCTTCGGACTACAATTTAGGACGGATAGCATTTGAGACGAAGCGATATGAAGAGGCGGCACAGTATTTTGAGCGGGTGCTGGCAAAGGACCCGGACAACGTTCAAGCGCTCAAAGCTGCGGCGTATACCTCTATCAAGACCGGCGATCTGGATAAAGCGGAATCGTATTACAACCGCACGCTTGATTTAGTACCCGAAAACGCTGATAACGGCTATAATTACGCTCTGGTGCTCTATGCTTTAAAAAAATACGGCGACGCTGAGGAAATCCTCGCGAAATATCCCGCCGCGTTACAAGAAAACAAAGATATTCAACTGCTCTATGCGCGCACTCAGAAGATGCAGAATAAGCCCGAAGCCGTTGATTCATACGCGCTGTGGCTTGCCGCGAACGATGATCCGCTGGCGCGTTATGAATACGGCGCTTGTTTAGAGTATGCACACTTGTACGCCCGTGCGCTCGAAGAGTACCGCGCCGTTTATGCGGCAATGCCCGCAGACAGCAAGACTCCCGCAAAACCGGAGGTACGTTTCGCTATCGCCCGTGTGATGCTCATCGCGGACAGCGATAATGACGAAGGCATCGCCGAACTTGAAGGCGCGATCATAGACGGCTTCGCCGATTTTGACGCGGTTACCCTCCTGTTGACGGAAGATACCATCTCCGAAGCGCGTAAGACCGATATTCAGCGCATCATCGACAATCCGCCCCAGCCGGCAAGCGAACAATCCGAAGCGGCGGAGAATTCAGAATCCGCCCTTGAGCAATCTACGGAACCGCCGGTACATGAAACGACTCAACCCGAAGCGGATAAAACCGGCGGTTGAAACCGAATTCTTATTCTTAAAATAAAAAGGCGGGCAAGTAGACTATAACTATTCTATTTTATTTTGTTACCTCATTTCTTTTATTTTATCGGTGAGCAGTCCGGTAAACAACTCTCCTGTCCTTACTCTTATCTCTCTTTTATTGCTTTCGCTCATGCGCTTTCTTCCCCTCCTTTCACGGCGGTTTCTACCCGCTCTATTGCTTTTTGTTTGATAAATTTTCTGTTGATAATTTACCATCGCTAAACATTCCAAATAATTCGTCAAGATTTGGTTTTTCTTTAATAGGCGATAATATTATGTTTCTATTTTCTTCAAAAATCTTAATTTTTGCTGAATGGATATAAGAGATTATTGGCTCCGGTAAAATCTCATTGCTTATATTATGAAATTTTCCATACATATTCCTCCAACGGCTTTATTATACATTCTTCCTCTACGTTCTTCAACTGTTACTTTTGGCTGTTGATATGTTTCTTTTGTATAATCACCACAGCCATTTTCAGAGTGTTGAATAAATCTAACCATTCCAAATAGGGGCGGTTCAAATTACAATTATCCACATACAAATATTTTTGAGCAATTATTACGGCGCATCCTATGCGTCATGTTCATAATAACTCCAATACAGTTATAGAGCGCGGCAAACGCTGACATAGTAGAGTTCTCTCCTTATCAAAGTATATTAATCACGGCAAGCCGCCGTGATTGGGGGCAAGGTACGCCAAGACATTCGTCCGGCATCCGTGTCTTTGTTCTTTATTTTTCGGCTTTGCGTACCGCGAAAAGCCGGAATTTAACCTTCGGCCGCGGGATATATACAAAAGCAGGAAAGAGGCAGAAGCCCCCCTTGTTAGTCCTGTTAGGCGAAGTGCTCTTGCTACATTAATTCATATCTTCCAATAGTTAAATATTTATTAAAAATATTACTTTTTAAGGTTATATTAAAATCATAAACAATTCCACAACCATGAATAAATGCGAAATCATTTTCACCCATTCTAAAACGCCTTTTTCTGTTCTTATTTCCTGATTAACTCATAATGTATACATTACATGTCGATGAAGCGGCTCATCTCTGGAAAACGCCTCCCTCTTGCACATTTCCTCCGTTTCACCTATACTTTTGCTATGAAAACAATCACCAACAACGAGCGAGCCGGCGTGCTGATACAGGCGTTGCCCTATATTCAGCGGTATCAAGGGAAAACCATCGTGGTAAAGTACGGCGGCAGCGCCATGATCAACGAAGAACTCAAGGACGCGGTCATTCAGGATGTGATACTCATGGCGTGCGTGGGCATCCGAACCGTACTGGTTCACGGCGGAGGACCGGAGATTGATGCTATGCTCAAGCGGCTCGGCAAGGAAAGCCGCTTTGTAAACGGGCTGCGCTATACTGATGAAGAAACGATGGAAATCGTACAGATGGTGCTGTGCGGCAAGGTGAATAAACATATCGTGTCCCTTATTCAGAGACAGGGAGGGAGGGCGATGGGACTGTGCGGCATAGACGGAAACCTCCTCACCGCGAAACGCATAACGGATCAGGACCTCGGACTGGTCGGCGAGATTGTGTCGGTTGATACGAAGAGTATCGACGCCCTGCTTGACGACGGCATTATTCCGGTTGTTTCTTCGGTGGCGCTTGATGAGGATACTGGAAACAGCCTTAACGTGAACGCCGACAGCGCCGCAGCGCATATAGCCGCGGCGCTATCCGCGGAGAAACTCGCGCTTATGACAGATGTACAGGGGATTATGCGCGATATGGATGATCCCGCTTCGCTCATCAAGGCGATCCCGCGCTCTGACCTTGACGCGCTCAAGAAAGACGGCGTTGTGAGCAAGGGTATGCTCCCCAAGGTTGACTGTTGTATCAAGGCGCTTGACGGCGGCGTCCCGCGCGCCCATATTATTGACGGACGGCTTTCCCACGCGCTCCTGATCGAACTGTTCACGGACGAAGGCATCGGAACAATGATAACGTGAGGCGAGGCGATACCGTTGAGGGGGAGCCTTCCCCTTCAACGGAACGCTTTCAACCGCAAGCGGTTGAAAGCGTTCCAACAGGGCGGTTGAAAGCGTTCCAACAGGGCGGTTGAAAGCGTTCCAACAGGGCGGTTGAAAGCGTTCCAACAGGGTTGTTTGAAGCGTTCAAGCAGGGCGGTTTGAAGCATTCAAGCAGTAGCGTTTGAAGCGTTCAAGCAGTAGCGTTTGAAGTGTCCAAGCAGGGTTGTTTGAAGCGTTCAAGCAGTAGCGTTTGAAGTGTCCAAGCAAGGTTGTTTGAAGCGTTCAAGCAGGGCGGTTTGAAGCATTCAAGCAGTAGCGGTTGAAGTGTTCAAGCAAGGTTGTTTGAAGCGTTCAAGCAGTAGCGTTTGAAGTGTCCAAGCAAGGTTGTTTGAAGCGTTCAAGCAGTAGCGGTTGAAGTGTTCAAACAGAGCGGTTTGAAGCATTCAAGCAGTAGCGGTTGAAGGTGTTCCAACAAGGCGGTTGAAAGCGTTCAAGCAGTAGCGTTTGAAGTGTTCAAACAAGGTTGCTTGAAGTGTTCAAGCAGGGCGGTTAGCGTTCCAACAGGGTTGTTTGAAGCGTTCAAGCAGTAGCGTTTGAAGTGTTCAAGCAGGGCGGTTGAAGGTGTTCCAACAAGACAGTTGAAAGTGTTCAAGCAGGGCGGTTGAAAGCGTTCCAACAAGGCGGTTTGAAGCGTTCAAACAGGGTTGCTTGAAGTGTTCAAATAGAGCGGTGATTTTCGGCGCACGGGTTCCCAAAACACGCTCCAAGCCGCGGGAAAAGAGTGGGGGTAGCGGAAAACACGCGCCCCGCGCGGGTTTGGAGCGAGGGGGAGCAGCGTACGTAATGGCGCCGCATGGGGGCAAGAGTTTACCTTTTCTTGAAGCGGCGCTCCCCCCCTTTACTGTTCTTAATGTCTTGACGATGGGTGCGTCTAAAGGGACGCCGCCGTATGTGAATATATGTGAGTATAAAGGATGGATTATGACTGATTTTATGAATACCTACCACCGGCTGCCGGTAACGTTTACCCGCGGCGAAGGCGCGTATCTTTTTGATGAAGCCGGAAAACGGTACCTTGATTTTACCTCCGGCATCGGGGTCAACTGTCTGGGACACGCCTATCCCGCGCTGGTACAGGCTCTCTCGGAACAGAGCGCCGCGTGTATCCATGTGAGCAACTATTTTCAAAGCGCCGTAGCCAAGCGGTTTGCGCGGAAACTGGTTGAAGCGTGTTCCGGCGCGGGCATGAAAAGCGTATTTCTGGGCAATTCGGGCGCGGAAGCGAATGAATGCGCGTGTAAGATCGCGCGGAAGTATTCGCTTAAGAAATACGGTCCCGGACGGCATGTCATCGTTACGCTGCGGGGGAGTTTTCACGGACGCACCGTTACGATGCTTTCGGCGACCGGTCAAGATAAGTTCCATAAGGATTTCGGTCCGTTTACCGAAGGGTTCATCTATGCGCCGCCCGGGGATATTCCCGCGCTGGACCGCGCGCTTGACAATACGGTCGCCGGTCTCCTTATCGAACCCGTACAGGGCGAAAACGGCGTGCGCGCGCAGGATGCGGCGTACCTTGAGGCGGCGGCGCGGTTCTGCGCGGAGCGGGACATTCTGCTCATGTTTGATGAGATACAGTGCGGCGTGGGCAGAACCGGCTCTTTCCTCGCCTGTGAAGGCTTCGGCATCAAGCCGGACGTTGTAACGCTTGCCAAGGCGCTGTCAGGCGGCGTGCCCGTAGGCGCCGCGCTTGCCGGCGAAAAAGCCGCGGATGTGTTCGCCGTAGGCGATCACGCCAGCACGTTCGGCGGAAACCTCCTTGCCGCCGCCGCCGGACTCGTTGTGCTTGAAACCGTGCATAACGCCGCGTTTCTGAAGGACATCACGCGCAAGGGCGACATGATACGGGACATTATCCGGTCGTGGAACAAGCCGTCCGTCAAAGACATCCGGGGCAAAGGGCTTATGATCGGCATTGATATAGAACGGGACGCATGGGACGTACTGGAAACAGCCCTTGAAAAGGGGCTGCTGCTGCTTACCGCGGGCGCAAAGACCGTGCGGTTCCTGCCGCCGTATACTATACGGGATGAAGAGATAGAGAGCGGGCTGCGCATCCTGCGCGAACTCGTCTAATCATCGTTATAATCTAAAGGAGTGTTATAGATGAGAAATGGGGAAACAAAGAAACCAGTATTAGCCGTGCTTGCCGCCGGCATGGGAAGCCGCTACGGCGGGTTGAAACAAATGGACTCGCTCGGCAAACAGGGGGAAGTGCTGCTTGATTATTCGGTGTTTGACGCGCTGCGTTCCGGCTTTGGGAAGATCGTGTTCATTATTAGACATGATATTGAAAAGGAGTTTGAGGCGCGGGTGCTGGCGCGTTTTCGCGGCGCGGTGGACTACGAGCTTGCGTATCAGGATATGGACTCGCTGATTCCTTCCGGCGCGTATGCGGAGGCGAAAAAGGCGGGCAGGACCAAACCGTGGGGAACGGCTCACGCGCTCCTGTGCGCCCAAGAGAAGATAGACGCGCCGTTTGCCGTCATAAACGCCGATGATTTTTACGGGAGGGACGCTTTTACCGCTATCGGCGGCTTCCTTTCAAAGCCCGATCTGAAAGACGGCGTTATCATCCCCTATAGCCTGAAAAAGACATTGAGCCCCAAGGGAACCGTTACCCGCGGGATCTGCGTCATCAGAGACGGCAACCTTGTTTCGATTGATGAATTAACATCCATTGCGCGGGAAGAAAGCGGCGTCTTCAATACGGCGTCTGATGGTACAAAGCGGTTTTTACCGGACGATACGCCCGTGTCCATGAATTGCTGGGGTTTCCCGCTGTCCGTCTTTACGGATTTGTCCCGCTATGTTAGCGATTTCCTTGCGGTCTCCGTCAAAGAACTCAAGAGCGAATGTTATCTCCCCATGTTTGCCGATTGGCTTGTCAAGAACAACCTTTTGACTATTAAAGCCGTGAACGCGGAATCCGAATGGTTCGGCGTAACCTATCAGGAGGACAGGACGTTTGCGGTAAACCGCATCGCGGAACTCACGGCGCGGGGCGCGTACCCCGCCGCGCTCTGGACGTAGGCGGATGCGGGGACTATTATGGACGAAAGCAGCTTTATTCTTGGCGTGGACCTGGACGGCGTTGTAGGCGACTTTTACGGCGCGATGCGGCGCATTGCGGCGGAGTGGCTCAACAAACCCATTGAACAACTGACGGCGGACGTGAGCTATGCGCTCAAAGAGTGGGATGTCGCCGAATACGGCGGCTACGAGCGGCTGCACCGTTTTGCGGTCACCCAGCGCAGCCTCTTTCGGGACATGCAGCCCATGCGGGATGCGCCGGCGGTACTGCGGAAACTGTCCATGCACGGCATACGCATCCGTATCATTACCCATAGGCTCTATCTGAAATATGTGCACAAAACCTCTATTACCCAAACCGTTGACTGGCTTGATTCATGGGACATTCCCTATTGGGACATTTGCTTTATGAAGGATAAGGGCGCGGTCGGCGCGCATGTGTACATTGACGATTCGCCTGATAATGTTGTGCAGCTCCGTAAACACGGGTGCAGAACCATCGTGTTTACCAATTCGACAAACCACAGCCTTCCCGGACCGCGCGCCGATTCATGGCATGATGTTGAACGGCTTGTGCTGGATGCAAAGGAAGAGTGGACTGGTACGCCGGATGTATCCGGCGCGTCCGGTTATAATCCTTTGTGAGCTACCCAACGCGAAAGCGATGGGCTTCTTGTTTCACAGACTACACTTAAACCGGCAGAGCAATCCCTGCCAATCCAGCGGTTTCAGCCTCCGCAAGCATTGTATTCTTGCGCCCCGCAAGAATCTTTAATCTTCCCCATAGTATACTTTTCTATCTTACTTGTCACGTCTTATGTCACTATGTTATTATATATCTGTATCGTTGCGCTTTATATCCACAAGCCTAAAGGCTTGGGCTTTACGGCGACCTTTTGTAAGGAACAATAAGGAAAAAGAGGAAACATGGAACCGATTGTTTTTGATACGGAATCAGGTATTTCTGTGGAAGAACAGAAGGAAATTCTCGCGGGTCTCAATACGCTGGATCGTCTTGAAAGCGGTAACACCGCTAACGGCGGTCCCGCCGTCCCCTATGAGAAACAGGCGCGGAAAAAAGGCGTCATGCTTCCGGCGCTGGCGAACGGCATAGCGGCGGCGCTTTTACTGCTCGGATGCGCCGCGCTCGTTATCATGCACAAACGGGACGAAGTACGGTTTATACAAGGCGGCGCCGCGCCCAGCATCACGGAGCGGATGCTGATTGCGGAAATACGCAGGGAATTTGCGGATATGGTGAACGCGAAGGATGCCGAAATTGCGGAAATTCTTTCAAAGATAGCCGGTATTGACAGAGAAATGCAAAACATTCAGATTCGCTTTGAGAACAAGGAGATGCTTGAGAGCGAAAAAGACAAGGCGCTGGCGGACTTGCAGAGAGAGAAAGACGAGTACCAAGCGCGGCTCACCGCGCTTCAGCGGGAGCGTGGACAGCTTTTAGAAGACGCCCGCCTTCGGGAAGCGGACCTGCACAGCCAGCGTTCGGTAAACAAAGAACTTTCCGCCCAGATGCAAAGCGTTCAAACTGAACTGACGTCCGCTCAAGAGGAGATACGGAGGCTCACCGGCGAACAGGAAAAAAACGCCCTGATTGACCGCCAGATAGACGGGTATTTCGCGGCGGTCAACGAACAAATCAGCGCGGCTCTTTTCAGCGAAGCCGCCGCTACCCTTTCCAGCTTGCAAGCGTTTCTCGACACCCCGTCTTTTCAGGGGATCAAGGCGTTTCACGATCAGAAGCCGGCGCGTCTTACGCTCGTCAATACGCTTTCACGTCTTGTCGCCGCCAGCATACGGACGAATGAAGGACGGGCGGAAGCCGCCGCGCCCGCAGAAAACGCGGAAACGGATGCAGTGAGCGGGCGGCTTGAACAGTATGAAAAAACCATAGCCGAACTCACGGCGCGGAACGATGAGCTTGAAAGAACCGCACGGGAAAGAAGTAACAGCAATACCGCGGCTTCGGCAACCGTCAACGAGTTGAGAAACCGTACCCAGACGCTGGAAAAGACGCTTGCAGCACAGGAGAGTACGCTTACCGAAGCGCGGAATCAAAACGCCGCGTTGCAGCAGAGCCTTACGGCGCGGGAAAATGCGCTTGCCGAAGCGCGGAACCAAAACGCCGCTCTACAGCAGAACCTTGCGGCGCGGGAGAATACCGTAACCGAGTTGAGGTCGCAGGTTTCTTCGCTGCAAGAATCCGTTACGCAGAAGGACGCTTCTCTAAGCTCGCTTCAAGCGCAGAACAGCGAATTGCAGCAGAGAGCGGAGCAGCTTCAGACTCAAAACGATGCGATTCGTCAATTACTGAACAATTAACAAAAGCTTTGTATTCTTAAAAAAAAGAGCTATTTCTCCCCGCTCACCAACCGCCTTCCTCGTCGGCTGACGTCATTATTCGCTATACCTCATTCATGCGCCTCACGCAGGCGCAAGGCGCGAAAGCCGCCGAATAAAAGCCGGTTTATGTATAAAAATATAGAAAAACATGAAAAAAAGTATTGATAAAAGCCAAAAAGAGGTATATAATACTTTATTAGAAAACAGTAGTTTTTCTATAGAAATCTTATAGAAAAAAGTAGCATCTTAAAAGGAGTGTTAATATATCATGAATAAATCGTATCTGGAATTCGATCCCCCCCCCCCCCCCAATCTGGTTTTAGCTGCGGCGCGTTACGCGATAATCCCGTCAAACCCGCAGCCGGCATCGCGTGGACGGGCGGACGGCGCGCCGTACCGTTAGTCTTTTTCTTATTCTTTTCTGCCATAACTATACTATCACCTCCGTATTCATGCGCCTCACGCAGGCGCAAGGCGCGAAATCCGCCGAGTAAAAGCCGGTTTATGTACAAAGAATGTAGAAAAACATCATAAAAGTATTGATAAAAGCCAAAAAGAGGTGTATAATACTTTAGTTAGAAAACAGTAGTTTTTCTATAGAAAGAAGTAGTATCTTAAAAGGAGTGTTAATATATCATGAATAAATCGTATCTGAGATTTAATCCCCCCCCCCCCCCCCAACCTTGTTTTTAGCTGCGGCGCGTTACGCGATAATCCCGTCAAACCCGCAGCCGGCATTGCGCGGACGGGCGGACGGCGCGCCGTACCGTTAGTCTTTTTCTTGTTCTTTTTTGCCATAACTATACTATCGCCTCCGTTTCTTCCGGCGCAGGAAGGTTCCCGCTATGCGCTGGTCATTGGAAATGCGGACTACCGGTATATCAACAAGCTGAACAACACTATTAAAGACGCGCGGGACATTGCCGCCGCGCTGGTACAGCTGGGTTTTCAGGTTGATCTGTGGCTTGATGTTACGAAGGAGCAGTTTGCGGACGCGGTAAAGGCGCATACCGCGCGGCTTGCCGCGGACCCTCAAAGCGAAGGTTTCTTCTGGTTCACCGGACACGGGGCGCAGGTACAGGGTGAAAATTACCTGCTGTCCACCGACATCAGGGCGGGAAGCCCGCAGGAATTGCGGAAGAACTCGGTTTCGCTGAACCAGTTGCTTCGCGAGTGCGAGGCGGCGCGGAACCGCGTGAATATCCTCGTTGTTGACGCTTGCCGGACTGACCCCTTTCCCGCATCCGCGCGGAGTTTTCGTACTAACGGGCTTGCGGCGGTGCGGGACGTTCCCGGAGACATCGTTATCATGTTTTCCACCGCGCCGGACGACGTGGCGTCCGATGGACCGGCAGGAAAAAACAGCCCCTTTGCCCAGGCGTTCCTGAAGCATATCGGCTCATCTGAACCGGTGAACATGATGGCGCCGGACGTTGTTCGTGAGACGATGATCATAACGGAGGGAGAACAGCGCCCCTTTATGAACGGCAGCATCATCACTAATAAGTACTATTCTCTGAACCCCGCCCGTACCGGCGCGTCTTCGCCCGTTGCTTCAACGCCCGCTTTGGGGAACGCCCCGCAAACCGCGGCATCCGCGCCCGCCTCTACAGACGCAAGAGCGGACGCGGCACCGGAAGTAACCGCCGAAATGATGAACAAGACCGGCATCGCCCTCTTTGCCGGAGGCGAGTTCGACCAAGCGATAACCGCGTTCACGCTGGCGGTTACGATGAAACCGGAGTATGCGGAAGCCTACTATAACCGGGGTCTGGTTTACTATGCAATAAAGGCGGCTGACCGCGCTCTTGACAATTTCAACGAGGCGATACGGCTGGACAAGAAGTATGCCGCGGCTTATTTCAATAGAGGTTTGGCGTATGCGGACAAAGGAGACTATGCGCGCGCGCTGGCGGACTACAGCGAAACGATACGGCTGAATCCCGCCCATGCCAAAGCCCGCAACAACCGGGGAAATGTGTTTGTCGCGCTGAAGGAGTACGAAAAGGCTATTGCGGACTATACGGAGGCGATACGGCTCAACCCCATGAGCATCGCAGCCTACCGGAATAGAGGTTCGGTGTACCGCATACAGGGCAAGCGGAACAATGCGGACGCTGATTTTGCCGAAGCCCGAAAACTCGGATGGAGAGAGTAAACGCTGCGGCTCGTTGAGCCGCGTATTGATAAGAAGGTGTATATGAAAAACAAGAACCTATACGGAAACGTGTTAATCGTCTTTATTGCGCTGACCGCGGCGGTGGTGGCGGCGGCAAGTCCGGCAGGCGGGCGCTATGCGCTCGTGATCGGCAATGCGGACTATCAAAACATTGAGAAACTCATCAACACGGTCAACGATGCGCGGGACATTGCCGAAGCCTTGAGGAAACTCGGTTTCGAGGTTGATCTCAAGATCAATGCGGATGAAAAGCAGTTCATCGCCGCAGTGGACAGACATATACGGAAACTCGCCGCGCATCCCGGCAGCGAAGGCTTTTTCTGGTACGCCGGTCATGCGGTACAGATTGGAGGCGTCAACTATCTGTTGCCGGTGGACGCCAGCGTGGAAAGCGAACTGATCCTCAAGCGGGAAGCTTACACGCTTGACGATCTGCAAGCGGAATTGGATGGAGCCGGTAACAAGGTAAACGTGGTGGTGCTGGACGCATGCCGGAACAACCCCTTGCCTTCGTCCAGCCGGAGCGCGGGAGGACCGCGCGGACTTGCGCCGGTTCAGGATGCGCCGGGCGACTTGTTCGTCATGTTTTCCACCGCCGCCGGAGACGTAGCGGACGATGGCAAGGGAAAACGGAACAGCCCCTTTGCGGAGGCGTTTTTGAAGCATATTAACTCCGGCGACCCTCTGGCGCTGATGGCGACCGACGTGATAAATGAGACCCTGCGGCTTACGAACCGCGTCCAGCGCCCGTTTATAAGCGGGAGCATCATCAGCGACAAGTACTATTCGCTCAATCCCGCCGCATCGCATGCGGCGTCCGTCTCCGCTCCCGCGTCGGCGCGGGAACAGGACGTAGTTTTTTATGAAAGGGGAGCGGCGCATTTGAGCAGGGGTAGCTATGATGATGCTATAACGGCGTTCACCGTAGCGATAGAGCTGAACCCCAAGCATAGCGCGGCGTACTACAATCGCGGCGTTTCGTATTACGCGAAAGGCGGCTATGATCAGGCGATTGCGGATTTTACTGATGCGCTTCGGCTGAACCCGCGTGACGCTGATGCGTACTACAAGCGCGGCAATGCGTATGCCAAGAAAAAAGGCTATGAGCGGGCAATTGTGGACTTTACCGAAGCGATACGGCTGAACCCTGTCTATGCCGGATGGTATTACAACCGCGGTTTAGCGTATATCAATATAGAGGACTATACTCACGCGATAGCGGACTATACCGAAGCGATCCGGCTCGACCCGAAGGATGCGTGGGCATACAATAACCGCGGCTGGGCGTATTACAAGATGCGCGACTATGAGCGGGCGATAGCGGACTATACCGCAGCGCTTCGGCTTGATCCAAACAACGCTAACGCAAAAAGCAATCTCGAAAGCGCTAAAAGGCGGGGGAGGTAGGCATTGTTGAAGGGCATAGGGCGAACTTTTAATTTTTTGAAAGGGTATCAAAACGGCGTATCCGTTGGCAAGAATGACGTGTCCGTTGGCAGGAACGGCGTGTCCGTTGGCAGGAATGACGTATCCGTTGGCACAAACAACTCATCCGTTGGCAAAAATGGTGTATTCGTTGGCAGGAACGGCGCGTCCGTTGGCAAAAATGACGTGTTCGTTGGCAAGAACGGTGTGTCCGTTGGCACAAACAACTCGTCCGTTGGCAAAAACGCCGTATTCGTTGGCAAGAACAAGTCATCCGTTGGCAAAAATGGCGTGTCCGTTGGCAAAAACAACTCGTCCGTTGGCAGGAACGGCGCGTCCGTTGGCGAAAACAATTCATCCGTTGGCAAAAACGCCGTGTTCGTTGGCAAGAATAGCGCGTCCGTTGGCAAAAATGCCGTATTCGTTGGCAAGAACAACTCATCCGTCGGCAAAAATGACGTGTTCGTTGGCAGGAACGGCGCGTCCGTTGGCAAGAATGGCGTGTCCGTTGGCACGAACAACTCGTCCGTTGGTAAAAATGACGTGTTCGTTAGCGAAAACAACTCATCCGTTGGCAAAAATGCCGTATTCGGCGGCAGGAATGGCGTTTAATGGGGCGTATAGGTCCCGTTAAAAATAAATAGGGCGATTTTTTGAAAAATCGCAAAGGAGAAAAGAATGTCAAAGACAACCGATTGGCTTCCCGGAACGCGGGAAGGGCAGCTCGCAATGGCGAAGGAATGGGTAACTGTTATGACCGCGCACGCGCAGGAGTGGGGCATACCCTCCGCCGTCATAGCGGAATTAGACGGATTAGCGCAGGAAGCGGACAGCGCGCTCGCTACGGCGAAGAACGAGACCACCCGCACCCCTGTGGCGACCGCCCGGTGCAGAACGGTGTTTGAGGCGCTCACCGACAAGATGCGCGATGTAAAACGCCGTTACTTCCTTACCCCGCCGCTCACGGAGGCGGACTACGTGGCGCTGGGCTTAAAACCCCGCGACCCGACGGTTACTCCAAGCGGTACGCCGTCCGCGCAGGTCATGGTGGAAACCTACCTTATCGGGCGACACGAGCTGGGCGTGAAACTCATCTATGTTTCAGGCAGCCCGTCCGATCCCGCGAACAAGGGCTACCGCGTCTACTACGGCGTTACGGCGGCCGGGGAACCGCCGCCCGCCAAGCCGGAAGACCTGACCCGCTCGTTTTTCACGCGGCGGAAAAAGGACGTGGTTGAATTCGGGTACGGAGACTCTGGAAAGACGGCGCACTTCGCCGTCCAGATAGAGAACGACGGCAAGAAAGGCGGCTGGGGTCCGCTGGTTTCCGCGCTTATTCCCTGACCGGAGAGGCGCGGCGCGCTCGTCCGGCAGGCTTTTTTATTCGAGCCGGACGAGCGTTTATTGTTAAGAAGGAATAGTGAATATAGAAAACAAACAGGTATGCCGAAATGTTTTAATCATTGCCGCCGCATTGCGGAAACTCAATGTCGAGGTAGACATCAGGCTTAACGCGGGCAAGGCGAAGTTCGGCGCGGCTCTGGACGGCTACACGCGGAACCTTGCGGCGAATCCTGCTCACGAAAGTTTCTTCTGGTACGCCGGACACGGGATTCAGTGTGGGTACCGGAACTATCTTTTGCCGGTGGACGCGGGCGTGGAAAGCGAGCGGACGCTCCAGCGGGACGCCCATTCTTTAGACGAATTGCTGGCGAATCAGGAAGAGGCGCGTAACAAGGTGCATGTGGTGGCGCTGGATGCGCGCCGAAACAATCCGCTGCCTTCATCCAGCCGGGGCGCGAGAGAAAAGCGCGGGCTGGCGGTGATTCAAGACGTGCCGGGCGATCTGTTCATGATGTTTTCCACCGCCCCAGGAGACGTAGCGGACGGCGGCAAGGGCAACAGGAACAGTCCGTGTACGGAAGCGTTTTTGAAGCATATAGACTCCGGCGAGCCGCTGTCGCTGATGGCGACCGATGTGATACATGAGAGCATGAGGCTTACGAACTATATCCAGCGTCCGGTTTCGCGGGCGGGGGGGGGGGGGAGCGTGG
>JAISMJ010000127.1 GCA_031276815.1 Treponema sp. | reverse complement strand
ATCCACTCGTATCGGGTGTGAGTCTTCACCCGTATCGGGTGTGAGTATCCACTCGTGCTGAAATGAAAGAGTATGTTCCGGCGGTATGCCGTGAAGATAAGCGGATGTAGTACGCGCATGAACAGCGTACAAACGCGGAACGTGTTCCAAGAGCATAACCGTTGGTTAGGGGAAACGCCGCGTAAGGGCATATACGAAGGAATTCGTATAAAGCGAGTCTGGCGAAATGCTAAACTTAAACGTTAGGAGAATTTTATGAAAATTGTGGAGAAACATGGTATTGGTATCTTGTCGTTTTTTCTTTTGAGTATTTTTATTTTAGGTAGTTGTTCTGGAAAAAATAAAGAGAAGGATGAGCTTGTGGCGTATGGAGAATCACTAAAGAAAGCCTCTCTTTTTGAGAAGGAGGCGATAGACGCCTACAATTCCGCAAGCATAAAAAATTTAAAAGAAGAGTTAAAGGAAACGATTTTGCCAAAGTATAGCTTGTATCTACAAGCGCTGGAAAATATTGCCAATAATATTGACAATAACATGGAAACCGATGTTGTAAAGGAACAACATCAAAAAATTATCGAAGCCGCAAAAAAGCAGTATCAAGCATTTGAGGAAATGCTCGAAGGCGCATCACTGTTGGATGAAGCCGAATCATCATTCGATGATGAAATAGAGCAGTTTAAGGACCTGCTGCAAGAACACGGGGTTGAAAATGCTTACTAAGTACTCGAAAGAAATTCAAATCAGGAGGATTAATCAATGAGTAATATTCTAAATTTCATAGCAAAAAGAAAACGCTATTTATTGATCGTACTATCAATTTGTGCCGTAGGCATAGTACTATTTTGTCTATTCATTGGTTCAAGACAAAGTGTAAAAACAAAAATAGATATGAATGTTGTTTTTGGACAAATTCGTGAGATTGCGGAATTATCCACGCTTGCTTGTCCATATAGTAATGCGATAAAATATGAAAAAAACACTCCTATATTATGGGGATTAGCTAATTCGCATAGCGAAGTTATTGTTAAATATTCCGGTGAAATCAAACTTGGAATTGACGCAAGTCAAATAGAAATCCGCCATAGATTATCAGGAATATATATCACATTGCCTGCTATTAAGATTTTATCACATGAAACAAGAACATGGGAAATAATGGACGAGAATAGAGGTATATTTAGTAAAATTGAAGGGCAGGATTTTTATACTATACAGGATATGGTAAAAGAGGATATAGAAGGGGAAATAATGTCTAGCGATAATCCTAAAAAAGCGCTGGATAATTTGAAACAGGTACTTAATGATTTCTTAATGAGTCTGCCTGGAATAGAAGATTATACGGTGAGTATAAATTGAAAACAAAAGAGACCACGCGCCATGGGCGCGCGGCTAACGCAGAAAGTTTGGCGTTTCGCAATATCCTGGCATAAAATACAGTCGTGTGGACTAAAAACACAGAAGGAGAAATTATGAAAAGAATGATAGGCGTCATGGCGCTGGCGTTTGCCTTTGCGAACACGGCGTTTGCAAAGGACACGCCTCGTACGTTTACCGTACGCGATGCAACCTCCTTTGCACAGGCAATCGCTGCAATCAACAGCGACAGAGCGGGCGGCTCATATACCATCACGCTGACCGGCAGTTTCCAATCTGATCCGGTGATTTTGAGTGGCGTTGCCAAGATCATAACTCTGAAAGGAGATACGGTGGAGCGGCGCATCTCTAATAAGAGAAATGATGATAAGTCCTTTTTTTTCGTGCCGGACGATATCACTCTGGTGCTGGATAATAATCTTACCATAGACGGCGGCAGCAAGAAGGCGGTACTTGTAGACATATACGGCGGGGGACTGATTATGAAAGCCGGCGCCATCCTGCGAGGCGGCAGCATTGGCGTGTGTGTCTGGGATGGAAACTTTACCATGAGCGGCGGGACGATCAGCGGTAACTCGGCAAGCGGCAACGATACGCTCGTCGTCGGCGGCGTGTTTGTTGGGGATGGCAGTAGCTTTACCATGAGCGGAGGAACGATCAGCGATAACTCGGCAAGCGGTAACGATAGCCTCGTCATCGGCGGCGTGTTTGTCGGGGATAACAGCAGTAGGTTTACCATGAGCGGAGGAACGATCAGCGATAACTCGGCAAGCGGTAACGATAGCCTCGTCGTCGGCGGCGTGTTTGTCAGGGATGGCAGGTTTACTATGAGCGGGGGGACGATCAGTAGTAACTCGACAAGCGGCGACAATGATACCCTCGGCGGCGGCGTGTGTATCTGGAAGGGCAGCAGCTTTACCATGAGTGGAGGATCGATCAGCGGTAACTCGACAAGCGGCAACGATGCCTTCGGCGGCGGCGTACATGTCGGAGGTGGCAGCAGCAGCTTTACTATAAGCGGAGGAATGATCCGCAATAACTTGGCAAGCGGCAACGATGCCGGTGGCGGCGGCGTGTATGTCGGGGATGGCAGTTTCACCATGAACGGAGGAACTATCAACGGCAACTCGGTCTTTTCTTTAAGCGGCGGCGATGCCTTCGGCGGCGGCGTGTATGTCTTGAGTGGCATATTCGTCAAAACCGGCGGAACCATCGACGGTACCAATAAGGCGAATACGGGAATGGTCGTCTATGTTTATAATGAAAACGAGTCTAAGTTACGCAACTCCGCAGCAGGTCCGGAGATTGTACTGGACAGCCGCATATCCGGTAATGCCGGCGGCTGGAAGGACGAGCCGGCGCAAAGCACTGTTACGCTCAAGGTCTTGAACTACTTTGATAGGAATTCGGCTATTGCTGATATCTATGAGCAAGAGGTGTGGCAGAAGTTTCAAACCGCTCATCCAAACATCAAGATCCAGCGCGAAGACCTGTACAATGATCCTTTTCACAACAAACTTGAAGCGTATGCCGCTTCCGGCAATCTGCCCGACGTCATGTACGCATGGCCATCAGGACGCTCAACGACTCTGTATGCCAACCGCCTGTTGAAAGACCTTACTCCGCTCATCCGGAAAGACAGGCTGACTGCATCGTACCACCCCTTGGCGTTGGATCGGTCCCAGTTTGCAGGTAATTATGTGGGTATTCTTACACAAGGGATTACATCCAGCCATGCTTTCTATGTGAACAACGCGGTACTGAAAGCTGCGGGGCTTACCCCTGCCAAGACCTATGCCGAACTTGTGAAGCAGGTTCCTATTCTCAAAGCGAAAGGATATGAAACCGTTCTCATGGCTAACATGGACACGTGGGTTATGCAGTCTTGTCTCTTCTCCCTCATTGTCGGACGGTTTTGCGGCGAAGGCTGGGATCAGAGAATACTTAACAGACAAGCGAAGTTCACGGATCCTGATTTCGTAGCCGCCCTTACATTCGTAAAGAGACTGTACGATGACGGCGTCCTCTCCAAAAACACCCTTAGCACCGACTATGGCGCGGTTGTAGGTTTGTTCGCCGGCAACAAAGGCGCATACTTCATTGACGGCGACTGGCGCGTTGGCGCATTCACCACGGATTATTCTTACGGATACGCGCTTATTTCCCCGTCCAATCAGAAGAACATATCCATCACCGTATTCCCCGATATTACAGGCGCGAAACTTAACAGGTCTACCTCCGGTATCCTCGGAACCGGCTGGGGTATCAGAGCGGACATTCCCGCAGGTTCCGAGCGGGAAGCGGCGGCGTGGGAGCTTGTGAAATGGCTTACGAGTAAAGAGGTTCAAACCTTGTACATTCTAACCGGCGGCATTTCTACCCCCAGCCGTACCGATATTGATGTTTCACGCCTCTCGCTTGAACCTATGCAGAAGGCGATTGCAACGCTGTCGACTCAATACGATGTTGTTACACCCGTTATAGACGGCGTGTTTGCTGGAGATGTCTATACACCGCTCAACGATGGTCTTCAGGCTATCGGTATGGGAACCCAGTCTCCGTTGCAGGTTGCCATAGCCGTGCAGAATGCGTTTGACGCATGGAGATACAGCTATTAACATTCATCAAAACGAGAAGGTAGAAAAGCGGCGGTGGGAATATATGAGCCGCTTCACGAGAATCAATGAGCACTCATTGATTCTCGGAGTTTTGCCGCAATTCCAGATATGAACAATTCAGGTATATGTCATGTTGGGCTTATTTGGGTTCTGA
Organism: Treponema sp.; assembly: GCA_031276815.1. Taxonomy (GTDB): domain Bacteria; phylum Spirochaetota; class Spirochaetia; order Treponematales; family Breznakiellaceae; genus JAIRKH01. The sequence goes on along the minus strand of JAISMJ010000127.1, from coordinate 6,910 downwards.
TCAGAAAAGTCGTGTGGACTAAAAACACATAAGGAGAAATTATGAAAAGGTATTGGATTTTTTTTGTTTTACCGGTTATTTTCATCACCGGTTTGTCCGCTTCTTGCTCAAAACGAGCGGACGGCGGCACCGGAATGAGCCAAATCCCGGATAGTACTTCGGATCGAGACGCCGGTATACCCGCGTTGACTATTACGTTTGACCCTATCGTTGAATTTCACGGCGAGGCATTCCCCGTCAAAATTCTTGCGCTGGCGGCGGCGAATACCGCATGGGACGGTTCTCCCCGGATGAGTAATAGCGGCGATTATATCGGCGATTGTTTTGGAGATTTCGGTATATCGCTGACAATCAGCGGGTCCCACACAGGGGATATACCTGTCCGTGTTGAAATCGAAGGCGACAGTCTTATCAGGAAATCAACGCTGGATGCGGCTATTCAGCCAAATAAACAAATTGAAATATTCCCCAGAATTGTTTACGATTATTCCGCGCTGGAGCGGCTTACCCAGCCGGTAACGGAAAATGTCTTTTTCAGAGTCTATATGCGGAATAATCTGGCGCAGGAAAAAGTGGAGATTGTCAGATTTCACAGCGTAAACGAAGTCCCGCTCGCTGAAATCGACAGAAGGGACGATGAGAGTGTTGTTGACCACACGTGGTTATTCGCGGCGTATGTTAATGAAGACGACCCGTTGATAGACAGCATTCTGCAAGAGGCGCTGCAAATAGGGACGGTGGAAAAAATAGGGTTTGGCGATAGTTTTTCGTTTGGAGGGTATCAGGATATTGACGGAGACGGTGATACCAGTCTTGAAGTTGATCTTCAGGTTTTGGCTGTTTGGAGTGTTTTTCAGCGGCATAATATCAAATATTCCAATATTACCACAACATCTACGGGAAATCAGTATCTTGCTACTCAATATGTCCGCACGCTACAGGAAGCGTTTGGAAATACGCAAGCAAACTGCGTTGACGGTACCGTGCTTTTTGCAAGCGTGCTTCGCAAATTGGGGATTGAGCCGTTTTTAATCATTATTCCCGGACACATGTTTCTTGGGTATGACACTAATGCGGAGGGAAGCTCTTTTAAGGTTTTGGAAACGACTATGCTGGGAAGCGAAGATATAACGAAGTATACAAAAGATGACAGCCTTTTCGGGAAGTTAAAACTAGGGTTAGGTATTGGGAAAACACAGTCTACTGTTTCAAGAGATTCTTTTCTTGCCGCATCTGCCGCGGCTGAAGCGACATGGGAAGAAGTACAAGATAAGATATTTGATGAAACGGAAGATGCGTATCAAATAATTCCAATAGCCGCATTGAGAGCTATGGGCGTTATGCCGATTAAAAGATATTAGACTTTTATTTACAATGGAAACAAGAGGTTGTTATGGGACGATGGAGATGTTCAAAATGCGGCAGCATTATCAGCGCGGCGTATAAGCCGCTGATTGGGAATTGTGTGAAGGGAGGAAACCACCGCTGGACTTCCTATAGCATCGACGGGACGCCTGTACGCTGGAGATGCGGCAAATGCGGAAGAATGACGGTTTCCGCCAACCGCCCAATGGACTCGCCTTGCGTGAAAGGCGGGATGTGCCAATGGCACAAAGAGTGAAAGGGAAGAGGCGGGAGCCATGATGAAGAGCGGATAGGTTATGGTTCCCGTAATAATAAAAGGGAGATATAATGAACATAGCAATAGATATGGATAATACAATTATAGATGAATTTGGTTCAACGCTACGCCCCGGAATAGTATATTTTCTTGAAAAAATATCAGAGAGAAATGACTTGATATTATGGACAAATTCAAAAAGACTGCGAGCAATGGAAATGCTGGCGTATTTTAATGTAAGGAAGTATTTTTCCAAGATAATATCAAGGGAGAATTATGATCCGGAAGATAAAGGACTGAGAAAAGACATGAGAAAATATAATTGTGATATACTCATAGATGATGATAGAGAAGAGATAGAATATAATAGAAAGAACGGGAAAACAGGTATTTTAATAGAATCATATAGAAAAAATAAAACAATGGATAAAAACGAATTAGAAAAGATAATAAAAACATATAAGTTGTGAGCTACCCAACGCTAAAGCAATGGGCTTCTTGTTTCACAGACCAAACGTAGACCGGCAGAGCAAGCCCTGTCAATCCGGCTGTTTCAGCCTCCGCACACATGGTATTCCTGCGCCCCCGCAAGAATCTTTTATCCTTCCTGTAGTATACTGTGCGCCGCTTTCCTATCTCTGTCTTCTGATTATCCGCATCCGCGCGTATACCTTTTGTAAAAGGCGCCTACTTCGCCTAACAACATATACGTCAGACCCGCACGCGGCTCTGGTTCCGCTGTGTGCAGACCTTCGGTCTGAACGTTCCCGTCATACCGGACGATTTATTCATTGGAATATCATTAGTACCGTGCTATAGTATATATGAAAGACCTACAAAAGGATCCGCTAATGAAAAGAACACTTCTATTGACTATTATCTTCTGCTTTATAAACAACCTCTATGCAGATGATTGGGATGCAGCGTGGCTTGATACTGCGCGGCATGTTGACTACCTATCGGCCGTTGAAAAAGACGTCATTTTTGAGTTGAACAAGGCGAGGAGCGATCCTCGGCGTTATGCCGAATCGTATATCCGACCGCGTTTTGCCTATTTTTCCGGAAAAATATACGCCGAACCGGATAAGCCAAAACGTACAACGCAGGAAGGGATAATCGCGGTACAGGCATGCATCAGCGCGATGATGAAACAGCAACCGGCTCCGCCGCTCATGCCGGAGCGAGGGCTGTGTTTAGGCGCCCGGGATCATGTGAACGATCAAGCCGGCGGCGCTGTGGGGCATACGGGCAGCGATAGGAGCGATCCTGTAAAACGCATAAACCGCTATGGACAGTGGGCGAGTACATGGGGTGAAAATATCGCCTATGGCAGCGCAACCGGACGCGATATTGTTATTGACTTGTTGATTGATGACGGCGTACCAAACCGGGGGCATTATGCGAACAACATGAATAAGATGTTTAATAAAACCGGCGTTGCCGTTGGTCCGCATAGGGGATACGGAACTATATGCGTCATTGATTTTGCGGGCAGTTATATCACCGATGCGCGATACGCGCCGGATGAGACATGGACGGCGCTCCTTGCCAACAAGAGCAGCTACACGTGGTCTAAATTGTACATCGCCGGTCAAAAGGCTTCATCATGGGGAACCGATCGATTAGCAGGCGCAAAAGGCTCTGTTGTGGTAAAACCTGATGACAGAATCACGGCGCAGTTGCCGAAAGATACCACGGTATACGATATTAAAATCGTTACGGATACGGAAGACACGTACTATCTATTTGGACTTGATCGTACGCGGCATCAAGCGGTACCGGTTCCTTCCGGCGTACAGTACCTCTTTTATGTAGAAAAATTTCCTTTGACCACACAGGATACATCCAAGAGAAAATGAGAACGCGCGTCCGCTCGTAGTACAATACCGGCGGCGCGAGCTATGATCGTCCCTTAAACTCATCCATTGAATGATTTATACCAAAGAAACCGGCTATCACGTCAAGGATGGCGGGGGGAAAAAGACGCAGCAAGAGGGTTGTTGAGGCAAACCATGGAAGGATGAGCCGCGTTTTATTCTTTAGTACCGCATGAACTATGCGATCCGCAACGTAGCCGCTCTGTAATATCGGGAGGAGGAGGGGAAATTTGGTTTTTACGCCATCAAACATACCGGTATTGATGAAGAAAGGACAGACAACCGTTGTTCTGACCGCACTCTTCAGAGCGCGTAGTTCCATACGAATAGACTCGTCAAACCCAAAAACAGCGAATTTGCTTGCCGAATAATCCGCTAAACCCTTTACCCCGATAAGTCCCGCTGCGGATGCAATCGTAACGATGTGTCCGCTATTCCGTTCAAGCATTGAGGGGAGAAACGCCTTACACGTCCAAAAATGGGCAAGCACGTTGACGTTCATGGTCGCGATGATATGCTCATCCGGCGTATTGAGCAAGGGTTTGCCCGACACCACGCCCGCATTGTTCACAAGCACATCAACAGCGCCTATGTCCCGCGCAACGGTTTTAGCCAGCTCATACACGGCGTTCTTATCTGATACGTCGCACGCCATTCCCTTGACAAACAGATGTTTCTCCGCGGCTTCATTTTCAAGATGAGACAATCCGTTACGGTTCATATCCCACGCGACAACCCGCGCGCCCTGCGCGGCGAATTTCAGACTCATCAACCGTCCTATGCCGCTTGCTCCGCCTGTTATCACTACAACTTTATCTTTCAAACATTTCATACTATAAACATAGCATAAACTTTTCTTTTGTAAAAGAGTTCATACAGGTTCGCCGTCTAACGTTGGACGGCGCTAGGGGGCGGTTATCTCACAATAACTCTTGATTTTTGTAGGACGCGGTTCAAAAGCGGCAATGCAAAAGGATTATGCGGATTGACACAACAACATGAGAAATAACGCTTGACATGAAAGGCAGATAGCCATATTATACTCCAAGACATGAAACGCATGAAACCCTGTCTTTACGGCGGCGCTTGTATGCCGTCCGGTAGAAGTATGCAGCATATTGGATTAGGGCGCGACCTGCACCGGCTTGTTCCGGGGCGGCGCTTTCTGCTTGCGGGCGTTGAACTGCCTAACGAAAAGGGCGAACTTGGACACTCGGACGCCGATGTGCTTGCCCACGCCGTGATTGACGCGCTGCTTGGCGCTGCCGGTATAGGCGATATTGGCGAACTGTTTCCGGATACGGAGCCGGCGTTCAAAGATACGGCTTCAATGCCGCTGCTTAGAAAAGCGTTTGAGCGTGTGAAAAGCCACGGCTGGCGCGTTGTCAATCTTGACTGCGTGGTAACGTGCGAAACGCCGAAGCTGCTTCCCTACCGCGAGACGATACGCGCGGCTCTTGCAGACGCGCTGGAAACAGACGCCGTCATGGTGAAGGGCAAAACCAACGAGGGGCTCGATGCGATAGGGAAGGGAGATGCGGTAGAAGCCCTTGCGATCTGTCTTTTGGAAAAACTATGAGTATACCTGTATGGGATGCGATCTTCGCTTCCCTTGAAACATGGCGCCGGGAGCTGCATGAAATGCTGCCGGCTGTAACGACTGTCGCGGCGTGGTACAAACGGGACGCATGGGCTGTACTTGCGTCCACGATCCTGAGTTTGCGAACCAAGGATGATGTTACGTTCAAGACCTCGAAAGCTCTGCTTGAGAAAGCGCCGTCACCCGCAGCCCTGCTGGCGCTGAGCGCGGAAGAAGTGGAGCGGCTGGCGTATCCGGCAGGCTTTTACCGTACCAAGGCGGCGAACCTTCGTAAAATCGCCGCGATCATTGAGAACCAATACGGCGGCGCGGTGCCGGCGGATATGGAGGCGCTCCTTGCCATGCCCGGTGTCGGACGGAAGACCGCTAATCTGGTGATCACCGAAGCCTTTGATATGGACGGCATCTGCGTTGATATTCATGTACATCGGATAAGCAACCGCATGGGCTGGGTCAAGACGCAGCGCCCGGACCAGACTGAAATGCTTCTCAGAGATATACTGCCGCGTCCCTATTGGAAGCGGATTAACGATCTGCTGGTGCAATACGGGCAGCGGTTGTGCCGTCCGGTGAGTCCCTTTTGTTCTGTCTGCGTGATACAAGAACACTGCGGACGCAACGGAGTGGCGCGTTCACGATAGAACTGCGGGGTAGGCGTTGACGGCTGAATGGGTATCAACCGGCATGTAGTACGTGTTGGTCCAGAAACCGCGCGACGCCGTCTTCCGTATTTGCCCTAATAACCGTATGAGCCGCGGCTTTTACGTGGTCCTTGGCGTTTGCGGGCGCGGCTGAAAAACCGGCGATAGCGAACATGGATATATCGCTTTCCTCATCGCCCGCCGCAATAACCGCTTCGCCTGTGAGTGAGAGCCGCTCCAGCGCCAGCGTGAGACCGGTTCCTTTGGACACGCCGGTAGGCATGACCTCCAAAAAGGCGGAGAACGTTTTCGTAAGAGAGACCGTATCGCCGAGCCGCTCGGCGAGCAGCGGGCGAATCTCATCCAGCGTATCGGGGTCTGCAATAAACATGCCCTTGATACAGCCGCTTATAGCGCGCGAAGCGGCGTCCGCAAGCGTTTCCCGTATGTCTTCAATAGCCGAAAGAGAACCGGTGTGCTTAAAGTACGCATCCCCTTCCGCGCCCTTCCGTTCCGCTACGAGCCTTTTCCCCGCGCCGCTCGTTTCAGGAAAGTATACCTGAAAATACACGCCGGTCTTCCGCGCAATATCGACGCAACGCTCAATGACGTCAAAATGCAGGAGCGCATAGACGGTATTACTCCTACCGCCCCGCTCATCAACGTCGGTAACTTCCGCGCCGTTAAAAAACACCATCGGGCCTGTCGCGCCCATAGCCGCGCGGTACGCTTCGGACGCTTCGGGCGATCTGCCCGTACAGATGATAAGACGCAGCCCCCTATCGCGGCACGCCCTGAGCGTGTTGACGGTCAGATCGCTCAAAACGTTGTCGGGACGGAGCAGCGTACCATCCAAATCAAGCGCTAACGCCTTGATACGGGAGAAATCATAGGACAAAGGTACTAATGAAGCCATGCCGAAGAGTATAGCAAAAAGACGTTTCTTTGAAAAGGTTTTTGAAAAGAGCGGCGCCTCCGCCTTCAGACAGGGAACGCGGGTATGTTATATATAGAAGAATAGGGGTGTTTATAGTGCGCCTCATGTCCTAAAGCGTTCAATAGGGAGCGTAATATGGGGGAAGCCCGATAGATACCGCTGTCAACGCCGCAATGCGCGCCGCTCTCACCGGTTCGCCGTGCGGTTAAGATGGAAGCGGCGCGTTAGCCCGCC
>JAISMJ010000062.1 GCA_031276815.1 Treponema sp. | reverse complement strand
TTTTGAAGGGCTGTTTTTACGGGGCTGATAACGAGGTTGCTTCCCGCTCCCGTGTAGGTTGCCACTACCAACTCATACGGCGTTGGGCTGTTGGAGTCCGCGGATAGATTCGCGTCATCCGCCATGCAGTAGACGTAGTTTCCACCCGTAAACCGGCGCGTCCGCTGCCCGCCCATTTTATTGGCAAAACTTAATTTTATCGCGCCGTTTCCATTTGGAAATACTAGAGTTTTGTTTTCCGCGCGAACCGCCATAAAAATATCGTCCGGCTTGTATGACATCGGAATGCGCCACCCCGCCTCGTCATCGGGGACGGTTACGGGAACCCGGCAAATCCCCAGCAATTCGCTGACGGTCGCAGTGTTATTATCTACTTTTACAATATTTTGTCCGCCTGATAAAAAAAGGTCGTCTCCTAAAAGTCCTTTGCCGAGCAGTCCCGCCAAACCTCTCAAGTATTGAAAATTACGCACAAAATCGTGCGCCCACTCTCGGTCCCCCGTTGCGGCCGGGGTTGAGCCCGTTACGTCAAAATTACTATGGTTTACGTGCATAAACACTCCTAAAAGATTTCCCTGTAGGTGATAAAATTAGTTCCGTCAAAATACCCAATAAAAATATTTATATATGCCGGTAATTGCGTCTTGATTATCGTTGATACCCGCCCTATCCGCGCTTGGGTCAACGCCACGCCGGTGTCAATTCTGATTTGAAATTGTGATATATACTTGCTATCATCTGAATAGAGCGCTATGCCATAATTATACCCGCTATAATCTGACAGCCATTGGGTCGCTATAACCTCGCCGTCTTTGATTATATCGGTATCATCGCTCTGCCACACGCGGTCCCCAACGGCATTGTCGTCATATATAGCCGCATGTCCGCCTGTCTCTCCGTCAATAAGGTTCTTGACGGTTTTCCACAGCGATTTCTTAAATTCGCTGTTTTGCGCGTTATATGCTTTAATTCGTTTTGATGTCTCCGTGTCGTTGGGGGACGAATCGCCGTCTTTACCTCAACAAGCGCGTCAAGAAACACGGAGGGACAGCGTAACGGGTCGTTCAAAAAGTTTAACCCGGCAGCCTCGTTGTACAGCCCGCCAAAAATGTCGTCAAGCATACGGCACAACACCTCTCTATCTTCGTAGGGCGGTATAGTGTCTCTATGCGGTATAGGAATCAAATATTTCATACGGAAACGCTCACCGATACGGAGCCGACCCCGCTGATTTGTATGTTTGAAAATATCCGGGGGAATACCGGCGAGCTTACGGTGATGTAATTAATCCCCTGTATAGAAACGGTTAAAAACGCGGTAAACTGGCTCTCATAAATAATTTCGTCAAATTTTCTATAGCCGAATTTATTAAGATATTCAAAAAATTTAATCAGCGCGCCGTTCATGGTTTCGGAAACGCTTATGCCAAACAGAGCGCTTATTTTCTTTTTAGCGTCATCTATGCCGGTAGAATTATACGTTTCCATGATTTCAATACAGGTCTCACTAAAAAATAGTTTACACCCTATAGTGATAAGGTTTCGTATAAAATCTCTATCATAGCTTGATTTTATATTCGCCGTAACGCTAATAGTATTATGTATGATATCCGCGTCCTCGACAAATACGGCTATTGAAGAGAGAACGGAACGCTCCATTAAATACTTTTGAAGGTTTGATTTCATCTGCGCGGACGGGTTTCCGCCTCCTGTCGCTATACAGACAACCCGCGCCGTGAGCGGACCGTAGGGATTGGGGATGACTTTGGCAAGGGAAATACCGCTTAAAGACATGGCGATAAATTCACCGTCTTCGGCGGTAACAAAGCGGTCGCGCGCCTTTAACGCCCCCGTGGCTACACGGCGGGCGGAATCAATGTTTTCTTCATCGGCTCCGCCTATGAACGGCGTGGCATTAGCGCACCCCTCTATAGATGAGTCCGAACCCGCGTAGTTGACAATCATGCCCGCGTGTTTTACATTGCTTGCCGCGCCGCCGCCGTAAACATAATGCGCCGTTATGTCCGCGTTAAGCGGTACTTTGCCGTACTTGTTATTACCAAACAATACGGAGGCATTGTTATTTGTTTTGCGGATAAATTGAACATGCTCGTCGTTTTGATTGCTGAATAACAAAGTATCCACTATCGTGTAGTCGTCGCCGTTTGCCGTAATGGTGAGCGTGTTAGGCAGTATATATTTGTCTGGAAGATACAGTTCTGGAAAATCCGCCGTGTCAACTTTTCCCAGTTCCGCGTCTTTATACGTCCCTTGTATCATGCCTACGGCGGCGGAATAGAGAGTAACCGTATCCGTAGACCCTGCCGGCAATCCCGCGACCGCGACGCCTAGAAAGGCGTTTTTTGAAGATGCCGCTATCTTGCATGTCGCGGCGTCAATCCGTATTAAATAATAATCCGTTGTTGGGTTGTACTTTGTAAACCGTATTTTTTCGCCGGTAGCCCTGTCCGCTATGGTGATTATGTCATTGGCTATGGTGACGGGAACCGGTTCAAGGTCAAAGTCTAGGGGGGCGAGCGCTTCAAACCGCATACCGCCGTATGTCGCCGCCAGATTAACCCTGTCTATGTGTCTGGGGTATGCCGCGTCAGGCTTAAAGTAAAAGAGTATGGTACCGCTTGAGGTCGTGTGAAACGGGATAGCGTAGCCCATACGCTCGCAAATATCAATCAGGGCTTGTTTTGTAAAACAGGTGCGTAAAAAGGCGTTGTTGGCGGCGGCGTTTATCTGCATTGATATAACATCAGATACGCCGGCGACCAGTGTTTTGAACCAATTCGGTTTATCGGTCATCTCCGGATACTTATTTATATCGTTCAAAACCGTATTGAACGTCCTAGACGTATATTTGATAAAATTATTCACATAAACCCCGATATATTTATTGACAGTGATACATTATCTAATGTGATACTATCAACCGCTCTATACTGAATATCTATATCTAATTGACTGCCTTTACGCGCTATGCTTATAGTGTTTTGAGACACTAACGCTTGTAACCGCCGCGGAACAACGTTATTTCTCCGCGCGAGACATAAGGCGATTTCATATTTTATTATGGTTGATTCGGCGAATCCAAGCGGCTCATTTTCCCGCAATAACACGCCGTTTCCCGCCGCTCTGTTGTAAAACAGGCTGCCAAGCTTTGTCATTAAATACACTTGCATATCGTCTTGTATGTCTGTAGTATCCGCGTTAAAAAAAGCGTCAATATGCGTCATGCTATGGTTCCCGTTCCCGGCGCGGTTGTCGCGCCCGTCTGCGCGGCAGGCGAGCCCGTTGTACTGACCGGTATCCCCGCCTGTACCGTTACTATTCCGTTTGCCTGAATATGCGAAACAATAGCCGCGCCTATCTGTTCCCAGAGCGTTTTAATGTTTGTCTTCATGTCTTCGGGAGCGTTAGCGTCCATTAAAATATTCGCTATAGCGTCTCCTAATGTAACCCCGTTCAATGCCATCGTAATTACTCCTTACGTGTTAGCTATGGTGTTTCCAACCTGCGGAGCGCCGGTAAACGCGCAGTTCGGCATTCCGCAAAAGCCCCCTTGCCCGTTGGGCGCTACTATTCCATTTATTTGCAACTGACCGCCTGTAACATTAACTTGCGGGGCGTTTACCGTAACTTTAACCGCCGCTTTTATTTCTAAATTATCTCCATTATCAAATTTGATTTCGTTGTTGTTTATGGTAATTTTGAACGCTTTTTCCGTTCTATCCCATAGAAATAAAATATTATCATCCTCAAAAATGACAACGGTATTCGGATTCTTGTATTCCGTCAATCGCGAGTCCGCTCTTTCTGAGGTTCCGCCTCTATAAACAGGATGATCCCTGTTACCTTTCAAGAAATAGACGACCGCGGACTTGCCTACCGGTGGAACTACCGTATTCAGCCCATGCTCTGGATATGCCCACGGTATAGTGTTTGCCGTTTCCCATACCAGTTCCGGTATCTGAATTTTAAGCCGTCCGAGCGACTTCGGGTCTTGGTCGTCAATAACTGTTCCCTCATACTGCCGAAGGTAGACTGTTTCCTCCGCTATGAGTTTTCTAAGAACCGATATAAGGTCCGCATTACAATTCATAATGCTTTAGCCTCTTCCAAAATATAGTTCATGACTTCGGGTATCTGGGCGCCCGCGTCTGACATTTGCCGGCTGTCTACGACCTCAATGCTTGTTCTATAACCTTGATGTGAGAAACTATGCCGCGCTTTTCTGACCCACCATACGCGGTTTGTCGCGCCCAAATCATCGGAAAAGCCCGCGCCGAAATATATCATGGAGCCCGCTGAAATAGACGGGTTGCCTATTAGTTCGCAAGTAACGGTATATCCCATACTCTCGGACGCGGTATCTTGTGAAACCATAGTATAAAATCGTTTGGCGGTCTCCCAGCCTCTATTCGGCGACAGATAATTATCCCAAAGTTTTTGAAGCCCATCAGTACCGCCGCCAAGTTCGTTAATCGCCCTCACGCATTTTTCAGTGTTTAGTTTCCATGTGATAACACTGTCCCCCTCAACAATGAACCTTGTCAATACCGACTTATTGTTGACTATAGAGGTCATGGCTCCCTGTCCGCCGCTTCCTACCGGATTTCTGTTTTTTGTGTAAGATATGACATTAGGGACTTTTGATGGGTCTTTGGTAAACCCGTAATTTAATATGATCGCGCTACCGCCGCCGATAGCGGTAACCAACTTTGATAATTGCTCCGCCGAACAAAAAGCCGCGATAGCATGTTGCGCCTGATCATGCGCCATCCTAAAATGACAGCCCCATTCACGCGCAAGCCTGACCAAAAAAGCGAAGTTGTTTTCGTATTGCGTTATTTGTTCCTCAACCGTATCCATTTTCCAAAAATCAACAATCGGTTGGGTAATACCCATGCTTGACATGACAGTTTCCACTATGTGTTTGCGCGTTCCCGTATGAATTATTTGTACCCCGTTCATATCAAGTATTGTTTGCATTGTTATTTGAGTGGTGACGTGTCCTTTGTCGTCTCCGGAATTGTTTGAAGCCGTTACAAACCCCTTGTTGACCCGCGTAATGCTAGGTATCCCGCGCACGCCCCACTGTATCGTAACTTCTTTCCCAAACGTCAATAAGTTGTCATATGCCACAAGGGGATCGTTCAATGTAATCGACACGTCATCGGTTTTAGTCACCTCTTCAGCTATTTCCAAAGATATAACGTCCTTTGTCATACTGTCCGCAAGTATAGCGACCTCAAAAAAAGCGTTTTTGTTCTCCCAAATCATAGCGGCGGTATCCTCACGGAGCGTAACTTGGAAACATCAAAGTTGGCTTCCGTCAATTCCACAATGTTCTCATTAAAGATTTTATAGCACTCTGATTCCATGCCGTCCCCATAATAGTAACACGCTAATTCATCAAGCGGCTGTCCGCTGTATTGTTCGTGTTTTTTTGTGGTTTTCGCTCGCGGAACAAGCGGTAATTCTTCTTTGATTAACACCCCCTGAAATAATACATCGGGTTGCTTGTAATATCTCATAGAGGAAACATCCTGTGAACATGATTGACAATCTCTAACATGTTTTCCCCGTTACCGGCAGCCGCCGAAGCGATCCTGAAAGCCTCCTCCGCTTTGTAGAGGGGATTTTCCTCATCAAGGATAAGTTCCATACTGACCTGAGTAAGTTGCGGGATAGACCGCATATTGACAAATGCGGGGTTATGTTCAAAATCGCATTTTGCAACAAAATACACAAGCGGAATGCCATTATGACCCCACTGAAATAATACTTTTGGATTAGGGGAAAACTGCCCGACCGAAGTAAACCCTAAAAAGCCGCGAGCTTGGTTTCGCAAACCTTCAAATTGTTTTAATATGAGCATATTGCCGGTCGCGTCATTCCTTCGTAAAACGGGAAGCGTAAAAGATATTTTTCGATTGCCGTTACCGCCGAAAGAAACCGGCTGGTAGTTGCGTCCGGGTATAGGCTGCTCCGTATAAATAATTTGCTTTGAGTCTTGTATTTTGCCCTCCGGAACGGTACGGGTCATAATCACATTCATATTAGATAAATCGACCATGACAAACGGCAAAACCATTATGCGCCCTCGCGTAAAAGGTTCATGGAAAGTTCCTGAGCCAGTCTGGAAGCAAAGCCCTCCGCCGCTGCCATGCCGGTCTGCTGCGCGTCCGCCGCCGTTGAACCCTCCGGTACCGAAATAGACACATCGCCGAATTGAATAGTAACGGGAGCCGGTCTTGATTGGGTAGAGCGTGTATTATACGGGGTAATTTCCGGTTCGGCGCGTGGCGGCGGCGGTACTTGCGCTGAAGCCTGCGGGAATATGGGAGCGGGATTTGCCTGTGGAGCCTGTATGACTATAGGCGCGGGATTTACCTGTGAAACCTGCGGGAATACGGGAGCGGGTTGTACTATCCGCTGCGTAACCAAGGGCGGGGCTATACTGCCTAAATTTTTGAAGGCGTAAATATTATCATCCGGCGCCGTTTGTATAATTTTCCCGCTTTTCGTTATAATCGCGTCGTTTACAGGAAGTAGGTTCCTGCTTTCTACATTTTTCTTAAATGCAATCATAAAGGCATCAGTATCAGTATTATTATTAGTCTTATGAAGATCCGCTTCAGCAGCAGCGGCTAATGCTATCTCTTTAAACATGTTATCGTATGTATAATTAAATGTTTTAGCATGTCTTGTGTCTTTAAACTTTTCTGGAGACATATGTTGTAAAAACCATTCTCTAGCTATTTGTTCATTTCCTGTATAAATCGCCTTGGTATCCGGATTATTCATAACAGCTTCTTCCGCCATGTTCCTCGTCGTGTTTGGTAGTGAATTTATTGCGTCCGCGACTACATTTTGTATCGCATCGTTTGCTTCTTTTACCATTTCAACTCTACCCCATGCCGTGTTGTTTGCGGTAGTATTTTCGCCTTCTAATCTTTCTATTTCAGCCAATTTTTGTGAAAAATTTTTAGTTGAATCTAGTAAAACGTTCAACTGCTTAAACCTTGTAGTCAACGTGTTTAGACTGGTCTCTATAAGCGTTAAAGCCGCCATAAGTATATTACCCGCGATTCTTCCAAAGAATTCAAACGCCTTTTTAACCGTTCCGCTTTCGTCTAACATCTTCACTAGCTCATTAAACTTGTCTACTATGTTTTTAAGCGTTGTGCTTACCGGATCAATAGCCTTGTTGAACCCTTCAAAAAAACCCGTGATTCCGCTTGCTAGCAACTGACCCGCCGACAGAGCAAGATCGCCGAGACTTTTTACCACGTCTCCAAAAGTATTCCCCGCTTCATCCGGCAGCAACAACTGAATGATTAAATTACTTATACCGGTTACAACCGCGTCAATAACTGACGCTATACCTTGCATCGCAGAATTTACCGCTTCAATCAATTTTTTGAAATTGTCTCCCTCATTAAATGCCTTCAGCATTGACGAGCCTATCTCTACAAACTTCCCAACCGCTTGAGAAACATAATTTGTAAGCGTGTCAATTAAAGGTTGAAATTGGGGCAGTATACTTTTGAAGCTCTCCGCTAAAAAGAGCATTATCATGGTTACTTTCCACACGATGGTATTAACTAGTTCTTCTATGGACGCAAACGCCCCGCCGAAATGATTCATCAGCGAGCGGGTAATCATGTCGATAATACTCTTTACAACGTCAAACAATATCTTTGCGAATTCCCATATCCCCTTAAATACATTTGCTATGACCTGCCTCCATTTTACAAACATGGTTCGGTTATCCGTTATCCACTTCATAATTTTTTGCAATATCGGAATAAGTTCCCGTTGCAGCGGCGCAAAGAGGTTTCTGGTAATAACGTCTTTGGCAAAATCTATCATCTGCCCGACAATAGGCATCGCGTTAAGCGCTTCCTTCTTGAGTATTTGGAATGGCGTTATTATAGCATTGGCAATACTTTTGCCTATTTTTGCGACGTCTGAAAAAGTCTTGGTAAACCCCTGACTTACTTGTTTTAAGCCGTTCATAAACGGCGTAATGTCAAAATTAAACGTGACTTCACTTTCTTCTGCCATTCTTTAACTCCTCGCTCATAGCGATAACCTCTTTGATTATAGCGCGGTACTGATTCCATGTAGTGTCAAAAAAATACGGTATAGGCGTATAGGTCGCGCTTGAAAGCCGCACCGCCTCCTGTATCAGCACTCGCTCTGTAAACCCCACGCAAAAAATACTATGCTCCAGACGGCTTACGGGTTCATCAATTAAACCGCCCCGAAGTCGAAAAAATTAGTAAAATCAAGCCGTGTTTTCCATCTGTGGAAACATTTAAGACATACTCTTTCGATGTTGTTAAACGGGGAATAAGCGGCAAGTTCTTTAGATAGTTCATTGGTCTTTTTGATCGAGAGCTTGTTAAAAAGGACTTCCCCGTATTTGTCTTTCCACGATTTATCAACCGGCGTATTATTAACCGATACGATTGACTGAGCATAGGCGAATGATTGGGTCAATATCGGATTGTCGGGAAAGCGCCGTTCCCCCCGTATTAAGGCGTCAAGGGTAGGCGCGGTCATACTAATAGCGCCCACCGATTCAATGACGGCGCCGTTTACCTTGTTCACTATAGGAACCCCGCCCAGATTAAAATCAAACGTAAGCGGAGCCGGCGTTATTTCAAACTGTAATACATGCTCCGTTTCATCGTCCGATTCAGCCCTGCGAATTTCGCCGCAATGCGGACAGGCATACGCTCCGTGTATGCTGTCGTCTTCTTTGGTTTTTGCCATGCCGTAGACAAGGGCGGTAAACGCGCTTTCAAAGGGGATGGATAAAAGGGCGTTCCTGATAAAGGTCTGTTCCTCATTGCCGTTTAACGAACAAAGAACGCCCGTAAGGAAAGACTTCATAGCCGCGTAGGGGAGCGAGTTCTTTTGAGACGCCGCTATAGCCGATGTAGTGGCTTCTTTAACGTCAAACTCGCGTATGGTTTCACCATCATACTCAAAAGGATACGGCAATACAGGCATTATTCAACCACCTGTATATCGTAGGGGATTAACGTAACCGTGAGCTGGGCGTATGTAGGACTAGACGTATCAGCTGCCGGTTCTTTGAGCGCCGCGCACTCCACGCCTGTCCATGATATTTTTTCAAATGACGTCCCTGTCGCGTCAAGCTGATCAATAATAAGATCATGTGCCTCTTTGTCATTAAACCATGCCCGTAAAATTTCGCGGGTAGTTGTGGAACGCCGCGTTTCAAAGGTTAAGTCCACCTGCGGCATGGTAGTAACGCCGTTATGAATTTTGAGAATTCTATCAAAGGTCGGCACGTCAATCATGCCGTTTTCGAGGTTGACGTCTCCGAAAGACGTCAAGCCTTGTAATTCATCAGTTCCGTCTAAATATACCCGTATTTTACGAGCCATGCTGTTAGCCTGAGCCATAGTACCGTTTCTCCTTAAGTTATGCCTTGTAAATAATTCCCACGCCTATTTTGATACTGCCTGCCGGAGCGGGAAACATAAAATACACGTCTATGTTACGATTTCCTATCTGCAGTTGTGAAACGGGGTTGTTGGACGCGTCCGCTATAACCTCGTAGCCGTCCGCCTCTGTTGAAAGGCTGCCGTCATCACGCATATACTGCCCGAAGGTTTCCCCTTCTTTAGTGTTTCCGTTGCTTCCCTGTTTCCATAATTTGTGCATAAAGTTGATCACAGTAACTCTGTCATTAAGAACGGATTCTATATTGTTCGGGGTGTTTTCTGATATTTGAAGCGCGGTAACGCATGAAATTTTGATGAAGTTGCGTTGAATAATAGCGTTTGCGAATTTGAATTCCGGACTGGTAGATAGCGAAAAGAGATTTCGTAACATGATCCCGATGCCGCGCGCCTGTTGAATGACATTCACGCCGGCTTCCGCCAGTTCAGTCCTGTCAAAATCATTATCCGCCGTGAACCCAACGGGTTCGATAATTCCCATAAGCGGTATGTTTCTGCGGGCGGGGCTGGAGTGTATGCCGTTACGCGCTATAGAGCGAATCCACGCTCCCATAAGATGACCGCAGTTCGGAACAATTCTTGTCGCTGTGCCGGAATTTGAGAACGGGTCTGATATTTTAACCCAGTTATGGACGTATACGCCGTCAACTTCATCCATGCGCTGTACCGCGTTGCCTGTTTGAATAAGCGTTTCCTTTGCCGTAATGCCCGCTTGTCCAACGTAGAAAACGATAGGATTATCCTCGCGGTTTTTGCAATACGCCTCAAAAGACTGATGTACCGGCATAGCGGTTGTTTCCGGTATCGCCGCCATGCGGATAGGGATACCGTCAAACGCGGGGAAATAGCCCGTATAGTCAGTCGTGGGAAGGGTGCCGTCTGTCCCGCCCGTCAAGTACACGATATGCGTGGAATCCGCTATAACTGTAGTAATGCCGGCGGTTACGTCAACCTTGATTTGAGTTGAATTAGCAAAGACATCGGATATAAATTTCGATCTATCGTTTTGATTGAGCGTTACAAGCGTCTTGCCAAGGCTCTGCTCCACCTCTACAACTTCTCCCGTTGCGCTGCGGTTAAAAACCCGCAGGTTATAGCCGGCAACCGCTAGGGTATCCCCTGTCGCTCCGGTTAAACCCGCGCTTAAAACAAGCGTTTTTGTGTCCGCGTTTATCGCGGTTATGGTGTAGACGGTAGTAGGTACGGTATTGTGAATAACCTGATCGCCCACCTTATACCCCGCGACACTTTCCATGACCACAGATGAAGATGAGGACTCCGCCGCGAGTTTGGACTGAAAACCGTTTACGCGGGTAATTTTAACGCCTATGTTGTTACTCCACGCGCCGAAGGCGTCATTGCCCGCATAGGCGGACTTGATTGACACATCCGCATGGATAGCGGTAGTAGCCGCCTGTGTCGCCGCTGTCCCCTTCGGCGATAAAATATACAGGCTTCCCGCTTCCCCTGACAAATTTTCAAAGAAGCCGCGTACCGCGTCCCACCCATAGGTCGCGCTGTCAAACTGCTCGCCAAAAATTGTCTTCGCTTCTAACGCGCTTTTTACGGAAAAAGGTTTTTCAAATTGTCTTCCAAAAAATCCTATAATGCCCGCGATAGAAAAATCCGCGGCTTGTACGGAACGTTCCCGTTTTGTGGGAAGATTATCTCCATACACCCCCAATCTTCTCATTGTATTCCTCCTATGACTAAAAAGTATTTTTTGGGTAAACACGAACAAAATTGAGATGACACGCTTTGAGCCTCATACGGCAAAAAAACATGACGTTCGCCATCAAAAGAATACTCAAGTTTTTGATTGAGCATATTTTTAACCGTTACTTTTGTTTCGTTCTCTATCATTTCGGGGACGCGCGCAAGGTCGCTTTCCCTGCCGTCTCGCTTTGCCATATATTACCCTCCTTAATGTCTACCGCTATGCGATACAACACGCGCGGTAAAATATCAAATTCCTCTGACGGCTCATCATTGACAGCCGTTTCTGTAAAAGCGATTTCCGTTTTTAACCCCTGAACCCATACGGCGCCGGCAGACAAATACCGCCGTATAACCGCCGCTATATGTTGTACGAGTTCCGGACTACGCGCAACGATCTCAAAGGTTATATCCCATGTATAATTACTACCGCTTTTCTCCGTATAGAGCGTGTCGCCAATCATACACGTCCGCAACGCAAGTTCAAAATCGTTTGCGCGCGGTCTGGGAGAGTCATACCAGATGGTTACGCTCGGTATGGCTATCTCTCTATCATAATACCCCTTTTTGATAGATAATACAATACTAAAACTACCGGAAAAGTCGGATAATACCCCCTCGCCGTCAAACGCGCTATAAAACTCTATGCCGTTCTCATGTATGTTTCGTATCTCGTGTGTTTCACCGTTGAATGTTATTACCGTATTATTTGCGAGAAACCCGTTGTCTGACAAAAGCCTAACCAGCTTCTCTCCGGCTTCCGCTTCCAATTCCCCGCATGGTATGAGTGGTAGCAGCGGCTCTATCTCCTCAATAAGGTTGTCAATAATGTCGCGGGGCAGTTCCTCACTCCATGTTCTTAAATCCGATACAACCGCGTAATCTGTTGTTATTGTAATCTTTGTGATGGTTTCCGGCGCGGGGAAGTGAACCCTGGAGAAGTGTTTATGCTGTTTCGTTTCGTAAAAGATACCGTCAATGTCAACGTGTATGCTGCCCTGAAACGAAAACGATATGAAGGTCATACAGTCTACCGGCGATGGGGGCGTGAACATACATGTTCCTTTTAACGCGATACTTCCATGTTTTTTAATGACGTAATGAGGGTAAAACTTCGTTTCTCCTATTGGGGAAACAGTACCCGCCCAGTTATCCGGCGTATCCCATGCGTCAATGAGCTTTTCCATGCTTCCCTTTCATCATGCCGTCAATAGCGGCTTTAACTTTTTCAGCGGGGTCTTCTGCCGAACGTTCCAGAAGGGTTTTATCGTATGCCCGCTTAAACGCCGGACGCGCCGGTATGCGTATAACCGCGCGGCTTGTATGTATAACCGCGCCGTATTCGTGGATGTGAAATAACGTCTTTACCGTGGCGTCCGCTTCATGATGTTTTATATTCAGCACATTCACGCGCCAGCCCTTTTTTGTTTTATAGGGGCGTATGCTGGACGTGTAGGTGCGCCTTCCGTCCATGCCCAGCCCATACAGCGGACTTTCCGGTCGCGCGTACCCTTTCCGTTGCTTTCGTTTTATTGTAGCCGGCTGCAATGGTTCCAGACCGAACGTATTGTTCCGTATCCCTTCACGGTAGTTTTTTATAAAGCGCAGGGCGTCCTTTTTTGATGATGTCTCTAATGTATCGCCGATCTTTTTGGGCAGCCTCTGTATGCGCTTCTTTATGGCTTCGGTATTCATGGAAAAACCGTGTTTCATAGACGCTAATTCTCCTCCAGCCCTAAGGTAATAAAAAGCGGGATACCGCCAAGACGCCCTGAAAGCCCTTTGTCTTTAATTTTCCATTCTGTTCCGTCAAATAAAACGGTAGAACGTATAATGTCGATAGCCTTAAAACTTTCGCCGAGCCGGTCTAGTTGGATAATGCCCGCGTCAATCCACTCCGCGATAGCGTAGGTCGCGGTCGAGTCGCACGTTTCACGGAGCCCGAGTTTCTCCAATTTGCCGGCATTTTGTTGCCGTTCTACCACCGCGTGAAACGTAAAACGCCGCTCGTTGCGATACGTGCGTTTTTTAATCGCGCCTAAATTGTCCCGTTCTATGTCCGGCTCATTTCTGAGAATGACCTCCGTGGGCATACCGCCCATACATACCTGCTCTTGCGTGTCATTGAGCGCGTGGCACTGCTCGGTGGAAAGGTCTACACAGCCGCAACCGGTCATACTACTGTTATCCCCGAATAATACGGTTTCAGCAGCGCGTATGCCCACCGGTCAAAGTCATTGCGGATTTCGGTAAACTTGCCCCTTGAGCCGAATGAGCGTGAATAGCCCTGGGTTGATACGTTGGTACCGCCGCCTGTCTTGGAAGCTATGAACCCCAGCGTAAGGCTTGCCGTTATGAGCGACACGGCGCGTTTAATATCATCCGGAACGTCCGCATAGCCGTAAGCATAGTCAATAATAAAATTATTGTTTCCTTTTTCAAAACAACCGTCCGTAACAAGAGCGCCCTCCTCGTTGCGAATCTCAACGGCAGACGCGGAGTATGAGCGTACCGCTTCTTTGACACCGTAATACTCGGCATACAATGAAGTTATTTCCACGACGGGCTTTCGGTTGAGGTACAACATCTTCCCGCCTGTGCCGTTATGCCACTCTTTCGTTTTTTGTATGCCGTCAAAGCCTATTCCGGTCATATTCTTGATAACCGGAATGACTTGGCAATCTCGCGTGTTGATAATCCAAGCGTCTGAAACCGGCTTAAATTGGGATATGATGACGTCAAAATCTCCAGCCGTCACTAACGGTATGGTATCTAAAATCAGCGGGTCTAGCGCTACTATACGGGTGTCTTTGGGGAGCGCGTCCGACTGTATCAGGTCATACGGCATAACCGGCGCGGAAAGTTCGTCAAGAAACATGTCCGTTTCTGAAACAATGTGTAATTTGCCCTGTATAAGATACGCTTTATCAAGACAATAGCCCTCTAACAGGCTTCGTATGTCATTCGGAGACATGCCGCACTTCACGCTTTTCCTCTAGTTTTTCACAGTTTTTACACTGTGAATGACCACATTGTACACAATAGGTAAAATAAAACGCCTGTAACTGTTTTTGCTCTTCTTGATTGAGCGTCAATAGACACTTGTCAAACAGTATATGCGCCATTTTTTTAATGGTTGGTTTCAATCGTATCACCTAGTTAGTATGAGAGTTATCCCCGTTGCTATCACCGCCGCCGTTGGTATCCCGATAAACGCCGCTTGCTTCCAAAACTTTGACCGCCTCTCTGATTCTGCGAATAATGTCTGTAAGGTTTGAAAGTCTCTCGCCATCTGCCGTGAGAATTCCTGTAGCGTTTGATATTGCGTTTGCGCTGCTTCGTTGGATTGTTTCAAGGCGTTCAATTCGCTCGCCGTCAATACTTCGTTGTCTCTCAAGGTCTGTAATTGTTGATTCAAGTCTTCGTTGCTCCGCTGTAAATCGCGCGCTATCCGCTCCGCATCGTCCAGTCCAGTATAAATGTTGGAGAACGTTTCCGCCCGCGCTTGCAATGAAAAGAACCGACAGAATAATACTATACTTACCAACAATACATTTTTTTTGCTCATTCATGGTATCTCCATATATAAAGATCGATTTCCACTTCCGTACCGGCATACGGAAAGCAAATCGAATAAAAGCCTATGATAATGGCGTCAACAGCCGGTATGAACGCGGCGTGTAGTGTTTCGCCGCCGCTCTATTCGGCGGTAGCGGATCCCAGATTTCGTCCTTGTAGCGCAGCGTAAAATGCGTGTACCCCGGCTTGATGTTCTCTATGATGTAATACGGATAGTCCGGCTTCTCATTCGGTCGTGTAAAGCGGTATTCTTTTCCGGTTATGTCTCCTAAAATAAAAGCGGGGTCTAATATGGTGCAGTCGCTTTTCATCGCTCCCTGTTTCACGTAAAATTGATAGCTATGATCGGTATCGTACAGGGTTCGCGGGTCGTCGAGCCTGTCTTTCAATTGGTCGTAATTTAACCGGTCGCCCAGCTCAATCAAGCATAAGAAGTAACATCCGTATTTCAGGATGCGCTTGTTGAAAGTAAAATCATTTTGTATGCCCTGTTTCATCACGCTTTCTCTCCCAGTATCTTTTTTTGAAACACATTAGCCGGAAAATACGCCGTTATTGGCACAACAAGAGCAAGCGCGAGCGTGTTAAAATCACTTTGTTTTGTAAACACGATCACCGCGATAATTACCGCGCAAAAAATAACCAGCCATGTTTTTATGGAACCGAATTTACTCAAGAAATGTTTCATCTTCTTTCTCCCTTGAGCAGCATTTCGTAAATGGTGTCGACTTTTTGCCCCATTCTGTTTAACTGCTCTAATTTTTCTTTGATAGACGCGACGTCTATACGCACATCATCCGTCCACTTGTCGTTCTCATCAAGCCGCTTTCCTATTTCAGCAAGTTTTTCCTTAAAACTTATCTCAATGCGGTTTATAGCATGTATGTTTGATTCGTTTAGCGTTTTTATGGATTTGGCGTTTTCATCGCTTGTCGCTTTTATTTTCATTAAAAACGCTACAACAGTAACGAGGGTTATTCCCAAACTAATAAACGGCATAATTTCTTGTATCATGTCTCTACTCCTATAGCTTTGTGTATTCGAGATATACCTCATATTCATTATTCGTTGTTCCCGTGCGCGCATAGGCGCTTAAACTGTTAAGATTGATTGTACCGTCCGCGTTACGAACAAATACGGCGTTTATGCTTTCGTTGTTATTTATACTAAATGCCGGAATCACGTATTTATAAGCGTTATTGCCCCGCATAAGCCACCCGCTAGAAAGCGTCAACGTATCAACAATGTTGGCGTCTCTGATCGTGGTTGATACGGCGGTATTTGCGGCTGCTACAATGGTACCGTTGGTAACGTAGCAATAAATAGGCTTGCCGTCATACCAATACTTTCCGGTAAGAACTTCCTGATTAAGTTCCGGTTGCGGCGGCACTTTATCAAACAACTCGTTTATAGCGCTTATAATAGTTTTATCGGTTGTCTTGAGTGTGGATAATGCGCCGCCTAATATATTCCATAACTGTTTTGCCGATATTATGTGTTCATCAGTGGAATGTTCTGTCGGTTCCGCCGTTTCTATCTGCGAGTCGCGAACCGCCTCGTTGACTACTTCATCATATTCGTTGACTTTATCCGTCGTAATGCCGGAATTAACCGCCGCTACTTGCTCGGCTGTCAAGGTCGCTTGCTTGCCGCTTATAAGGGTTTCTATTGTCTGTATTTTAGTATCAATTTCATATTTTTTGTAATAGTCGGTGAGAGCAACACCCAGCGGCTCCCATATATCGGACGCCGTAATGTAATAATCCTGTGTTTGCCCGTCTATGGTAGCCGTAACGGTGCTTCTGGTTTCTTTGTCAACTGGCACCGGATTTCCGGTCGCGGCGGCGCCGATATACACTTGGAGCGTTCCATTGGTTGTATTGTAATCTACGGAATTATGCCCCTCTATACCCGCTCCGGTGTCAACGGTCAACCGGTCAATGACCGTACCGAGCGTGAGGAACGATAAATCATACGGCTGATACATGGTGAGTTTGGATATGTAAGACACTATCATGTCTTTGGTCTGAACCTCATCATCACCGGTAACCGCCGCGCTGTTTCTCCCCGAAGTGTAGTAGGTCTTAATTTCTCCCAGTCCCGGACTTGCGCCGGTCCATTTCCACGTAAGCCGGTTGCCTATATTGGTGGTTCTATTTTTGACATATACCTGATACACAATAGGGTCTGATTGATTTGAGTTAGACCCGCAAAAAGAAAGGGTATCGGTCTCGTGGTCATAGTGCTGATAACCGCCGTCGTCAACATCGGCGAAATACTGATCGTATGAGCCGGTAAGACTGCCGTTTGCTTTCCACTCCGTTTTTACCGTTCCATTGGCATAGCAGGTTTTCTTAAAGGTTTCGGTTTCGTCAATTATGTTTACTTTTTTACCTGTTTCAATCACAAGGTCTGCAATGGCTTGGGCGTTTGCCGCTTCTGCTGATTCCGCTCTGGTGGTTTCTGCGGATATGGCTTGGACGTTTGCCGCTATACTCTGATGATTCTCTTTTGACATAAGACCGTCAGTCGTATCAGAAGCAACCAGTAACACAAGCGATAAAATACTGCTATTCCCTTTCAACAATCTTATCTCATGCGTTGTTTGATTATACTCTATGGAATATATATCCATATCTTCGCGTAATTCAGATTCTTCACTTATTGATGTCTGTAATGAGGTTTCCGCGCTTTCCGCTCGTGCGATTTCCGCCGCAGTCGCGCCCGCGATTGCGCTCTCCGCCGCTTGCGCCCGAGAAACTTCATCCTCAATTTCGCCTCGAATTTGTTGTTCTTCCGCCTGCGCTCGCGCGGTTTCCTCCTCAACCGCTGTGTGTATAGTATTTTCTTTCTCTTTCGCGCGGGTCTCTTCTTCCGCCACTAACTGTTGCGATTCCATTGCCCGCGTATTAGCGTTTAGGGCGGCGCTGTTCGCTTCCTCCGCCATATTACGAGCAACGATGTCTATTTGAATACCGCCACCCGACAATGCCAACATTCTCACTATGGAGTAATCCTCCGCAAATTTGATAGCTTGCATGGTAGGATTTTGCCCGTTAATAAAACGTATCAACTCCTCTGACAACGGAAGGGGATTGTTCGGGTCTAGTCTCATTTATTTGCTTCCTTTTTCGATTTCCGCTCTGGCTTTTTTCTCCGCGTCTTTCTTTGCCTTCTTTGCGGCTTCTTCGCCGGCGCGTTCTATTGCCTTGTCAACAACCCGCTTTGCCGTGTCTTTTCTTACAAGCGTAGTATGCGTCAAGTCTTTCCATCGTTTTTCCGCCTCAATAAGCGCCGCATACGCCGCGTTGCTCGCGTTGGTCGCGTCCGTTGCCTGTTGTACCGCGACATCCGCGGCCTTTTTTGCAAGCTCATAATCTTTTTTCGCGGTGGTAAACGTGGTATCCGCTTGCGCCAGTTCTTTCTCCGCGTTCTCGACGGCTTTGATAGCCGCCTCCGTTGTCATCGTATCAGATTCATACAGTACCGAGCCGTTTGCCGATACCGTATCGCCAATTTTTCCGTTGAAATCATCCGATAGGACGATCCAGCCTTCCCCGCTTGGCTTGGCTGCCGAGCTAGAAATAGATAGTATTTTACCTTTTTTTACGTATGCTACTCTCATAATATCTCCTTTCTGATCCAACCCGACTTTTCTAATAGGGCGGCTGTCTCCGCGTCAACGGTAGTCTTGCCGTTTACAACGTACAACACCTTACCGAGACACTCAAAACAAAACCCCCGCCGCCTCCCAAGCGGCATATCGGGGTATTGCATAATGTACTGTTTGTCGGGTTCATGCTTTTGTTCTTGAACGGACGGCGGGGACTCCGGCTCAATCTCCTCCGCCGCCTGTTCCGCTACAGCTACAGCGCGCGCTTTGCCAATAGTTCCAAATGGAATCAGCATTACGCCGCTCTCCACCCTCTCGAAATGACGCTTGTCGCTTCCCAAGACGGGCACAGCGCAAAATAGGTGCGAATAAGAAACTGCACAAAATCATCGGTCTTTGCGAGCGGTTCAATAGTTACAAGACCGTTAAACCGGTCTCCGCCCTGATTGGTGTACGGCACTTTGCCCAGTCCCTGATACTTGTCCGTGTCCCACAACATGACTGTTTCCGGCACAACACCGCCCGTAGCGACAAACGGCACGTCTTGAGCGAGCTTGTCTGTAATGGTGGGGGTAGTGAGCGCCGTGATACCTGCCGGCGCTATAAGCGTCAACGGCTGATTGGGAAGTATAGGATTGCCGCTAATGGTAACGCCCGCGACCTCCGCCTGATACGTGCCGATACCGTCATAGGTCTGCGCCGGTATGACCGCAACCAGTTTAAGCGTTGCCTCTGTGCTGCCCGCGTAAATCTTGTAATAAAAGGCTCCGTCTTCCGCCGCCCAATTAAGCGTAACCGATGAGGACGAGCCTCCCTGTATAACGTCTGAAGCCTCGCTCTCGCCGTCATAGGTAATAATCGCGACACGGAAGTAGTTGGTCGTTCCGCTTGCGGCTGTGATCGCGCCCATTTTGCGCCGGCTGCTGCCCATAGAAGAAACCGGTAGAATGGGGATATTGCGGTAGGTTTCGAGCCGCCAGCCGCCGCTGATTTCTACGGTAGCCGTGCCCGCGTTGCCTTGCTGCAACCGGACATTAGTCAGCAGTCGTGAAACCGCGCTTTGCATTTTGGGAGACATCAAAAAACATTTGACATGCGCCGCGCCTTGCTTTTCGATATTTTGATCAATCATGTCGTCTAAAAAAGACAATGATTGAGGAACTTCCCCGCCGATTGCGTTATTGTTCCGGTTTGTTTCGATAAGCGCGTCCAGCCCGTCAATGCCGTATTTGTTAGGCTTTGCGTGTCCCCACAAAAGCGCCGTGATAATATCGTAGGCGTGGGATTGCAGATGATTCTCCATTTCCGCCGCCGCCGCGTCGATATACCCCTTAGAAGCGTCTTGCAAAAAGTTGGTAACCGCGCCTTTGCGTCTCATAACCTTTAGCTCCACGCGGTCGCGTGTGTAAAAAGACTGATGGGTCGGCGTAACCGCCCCTTCGCCCATAAAGCCGTTGGCTTTGGGTAATGCCATGAGACGGTTAAATTCGTGATATCTCTGGGGCGCGTATTCCGTTTTAATGACCGCAAGCTCCGGCGATAGGCGTGTCATGACATTTGTAATGACCTTTTCAAGCTGTTGAGCGATAAGCGGGCTATACGGACCGGATCCCGCTCCAAGAGAAGAGTCTAACGCCTTGCGGATTAGCCTGCTTCTTTGACTTTGCATAGAATTGAATTGCGCTATGATCGACATGTCTTGCCTCCTTAATTGTTGAACAATTGGTTCATAACATCACCGAGCGTGCCGTCTCTGCCCATATCGGCGCTGTAATCGACCTCGCCGCGCGTTCGCGCGGATTTCTGAATAACAGAACCGAGCGCTTCCACAATGGCTTGCGCGTCCGGCGAAAGACGGCTTTTCTGGACTTTTTTGCGCGTCCCTGTCTGTAGCAGTTTTTGAGAAATACCCATGCCTTCAAGCATACCTTCAACCGCGCTTTCCAGTTGATCAATCCTTTGTTGTTGTTGGTTGATTTTAGTGAACGCCGATTTAAGAACCTTGTGCGTTTCATTGAAGTACTTTACGGTCTCTTCCGGCACGCGGCGCGCTTTGCGGACGCTTCCCATCAAGCTCTTGAGCACTTGCAGCGCGCGCTCGTCTTCTTCCGTAAGCGTGTCGATTTTCTCCTCCGCGGACGCGCGGGCTGTTTCAGATTTTTTGACCTTCTTCTTTTCGACTTCTTCTTCCTCAAAATCGTCAAACGCCGATTCGTCTTCAACTTCTTCTTCTTCGGTTTTTTCAACGTCATCAAGATGCTCCTCTTCGGGAGGCACATCATCACCTTCGTCATCGGCTTCAACAATGTCGTCTTCTACAGATTTATGTTGTTTCACCAATTCACTAAGCTTTTTAATCTCATTATCAATATTCTGAATGAGGTCTTCTTCTTCCGGCGAAATTGACTTCTGAACTTTCTTTGCCACATTTCTCTCCTTTGTTGTATGTTTAGACTTTTCAACAGTCTGTATAACACTATTTTCGTAGGCGGGTTCGGGAACGACTACAAAACCTTCGACTTTCATGTCGTCAATAATGCCTTCGTTCTCCCGTTTGTCTTCCAGGTCTTTTCTGTCTTCGGGGATATAGCCCTCAATAGAAAAGCCTTTTTCTCGCGGGCGCGTGTAAGGCGGTAACCCGCTGGACTGCGCCCATAGTTTATTGGCGGTCTCTATGGAACGCGCGTCTACGCTGTCGGTATCATCATAGAGGCGGAACTCCACATAAATATCACCGTTAGGCAGTTGTTTTAAATTATGCAAAATACCAATGTCTTCGCTTTCACGTATGCCATGTTCATCGGGAAACAGCAAAATGTCTTTTTCTTTAGACTGCCGTATGATTGAGCGGATACAATTACCGCTCATACGCTCGCCGTGAACGTCTTGTTTTAATCCGGTGGCAACGCCGCAGAGGTAGCGTTTTTTACCGCGAGTAATGGGGGATTTGTTGGCGAAGCTTTTAAATATTCTAGTCATAGTATTTCTATATGAATACTATTATATATAGCGGATAATGTCAATCACTCTTTTTATTATTTTTTCAAACGCTATTCCGGCAATGAATCTCTATATGACTGTACCGCTTCCCGTTGCGCTTTAATATCATCCCGTAATTTCTCAGTTGTAGCTATAACTTCGTCAAGAACACCTGCTTCATGCGACATATACGCCATTTCCAGCATCCAACGGGGTGTGTCTTCGAGTATAAGTAACGAAAATAGTTTCAGAGTTATATCGGAAAGCATCGTCCGAACTTCCTCCGTGCCGTTCACATATACATTATCCGGATGAAATGAAAAATTACGCTTAGTACAGATTGGATCCGCAATAGACATTTCATTCCCGACAAACCACGCTAGAGGCGGTTCTGATTTCGGAGCGGCGTTAAGCGCCAATGGTATAGCAACTTCTGCATCAAGAACGTAGTTTAAGTACTTAAACACAGCAATTTCTTCTTGCGTGAACACAGATACGTCAATAGTTTCTTGAGCGGAGACCGTCAAACCGAATGCCACAAAAAAACATAAAAAAATAAACTTCTTCATGTTTCTATGTTACGCCAATTCCTTTCTTTTATCAACATTTAATTTTTTCGCAATCTTCCACAGCTTAATCCATGCCTTTATAATCTTGGTTGTCGTATCCCGCTTCCTTGCTTTTCTGACCGCGTGATTAATAAACGCGTCAATCACTTGCTTTTTTGTTGGTTTTTCGCCCCACATATCCTCTCCCTCTGAATTGTTCCTGAGCGACTTTATTAACCGCCCTAAATCTTCCGGCTGTAAGTCTTGCCGGTCTATCCTGTCGGCTAGGTGAACGGCAAGCGGGGTTGCGTCTTTATGTTTTTCCGTATACGCCGCAATGGTTGGATACGTTTTGCGCTTGCGGTTGAGGTCTACCAATATGTCTAGGGCTTCATTCACTTCTTTGTCTATCGCATAATCGGGAGGTAACGATTTGCTCTGGACGATTACGGGCGAAAGTTCCTGAACCATGCCCCGTATGTCATTCATCCCGTTATAGTACATCTTGTGCATAGCGTTTTCGCCCAACGCCATAGCAAGAAACGCGTTTTGAAAAAATACTTTTCCCTCATTGGAAACAGCGCCATTCGCGTTTACCAGCGTGTTTTTATCGGTGCTTGAAATGGCGTTACGCGCGACTAAATAGTCAAGCACGGTATTCATTGACGCGGGATTAGACAGAAATTCAGACATGCTGTCGCCCCGAATACGCGCCGCTATTTTGTCGGCGGTATCGTTGTCTACTACTTTAGCGACCTTTGACGCCATCTCTTCTTCGTTCTGTCCCTTCTTGCTTTTGGGGTTAAACCGCGCAAACGTGTCTGTCGTATACGGTAACTTGTCATGCGCGCGAAACACAACGCGCGGGTGCTTGAATTGGGCAATCTGCTCCGGCGTGAAGCCGAATGATTGTGCGCGTTGATGGAGCGCGTTGATGTACTTTTTGTCGGTGCCTTTCTCCGCCGCTAACTTGCTGGACATGGTGCGGTTATTGCCGCTTAATACTATGCCGTCCGGCGATACCACAACCGGCTCGTCAATCCCTAATGCGTTTTCGTTATAATCGGCGGCATATTCCAGCACTTTCTCTTGCGCGTCCGTGTCTCTCGCGTAGTCTCTATCATTCACGTTTCGCCCTAGTTCATTCTGGGGAAAGTGTTCCGTATTGGTAAAGGTATGTTCATCGTGTGAAGCAGTGGGAGTGTCCGCGTCTACAAGTTCCCACGCGCCCGCTATTTCGTCCGCGCCTATCATAATAGAGTGGTTCGCCCCTTGTATGCGTGTAGCCGCCTCAAACTTTTCGCGTATCGGCTTTACTCTGTCCGCGTTATCCCGCGCGGTCTCCTCCGCGGTGCGCTTTGTTCCCGGCGCGGCTGCGGGCGTGGATTCCGGTACCCGCGATTCGGCGCCGCCAAGAGACCGGTTAAGGTCATTTTCGTTTCCGTTCAGTTTCATTGCCATATCGATCTGGCTCCGCGGTTTGTCCTCATCAAACATACCGCCTTTTGCCGCGTTGCGTATGTCCATTTCATCCGGTTTATCGCCGGATGAGGTTTTGTTAAGAATCGCGTGGCGCATAATGTCTATCGCGCCTGACAGGTCTTTTCGCGCGGCTTCGTTTTTAAGTAGTTTCGGTAACGCGCACATAATAGCGTTTTTTACCGGAGCCATACCGGCTGCGCTGAGTCGTGTCAGATCATCGGGCTTTGCGACCGAAGCAAGCAGCGTATTCTCCACAAACGTCTGTCCGCTCTCTGTCAGGGTGCCGCTATTGGAGACGTATTTACCCTTGTCGGCTATAGTGATAACGCCGGATTCGATAAAGCTGTGTATCATGTCATTAACCGCGTCCGGATCATCGTATACTTTTTTCACATTGTCATATTTGCCGAAACTATCGGCTATCTTTCCTACAACGTCTTCTTTTTCGGCTAGAATAGTACTTGCCTTTTTTGCCGCCGTTTCAGCGTCCATTTGCTTTTTGTCATCGGTATTGAACGAAGCAAACAAGGCGGTAGAATAGGGCTCGTCTAGTTCGTCTAGTTCAAAGACCGCGCGCGGATGCTTAAACCGCTTTAATTGCTCCGTATTAAATCCCATGCGATCCGCGGTCTTTTGCAATCTATCCAAGTATGCCTTATCGGTGCCTTTCTCCGCCGCTAACTTGCTGGACATGGTGCGATTGTTGCCGCTTAATACTATGCCGTCCGGCGATACGGTAACAGGATCATCAAAAGCAATCGCTCTGCCGTCAAATTCCTCCGCGAATTTTTTGACGGCTTCTTTGTTTGTTTCAACCCTGTAATCCCTATCATTCATGGTACGCCCGTCTTGATTGTGGAGAAAATCCTCCGACTGTTCAAACGTTTTTTCGTTATGTGACGCGGTAGGCGCGTCGGCTTCGACAAGTCTCCAGTGTCCTTTCCGCCCGTTCACCTCCCATTGCTTGCCTTCAATACCGCGTTTCTTTTGCCATTCCTGATTAACTTTTTTTAGACGCTTTTTGTTATCCGCCTCATTAGCCTCCGGACTGTCAAATGGTTTTATCTGTTCATCGGGTACCTCTTCCATGTCCGAACCGCTCCGGTCATACTCCCCGGACTTGATTTTTTGCGCTATCTCAAGCAGCCGGTCCCGCTGTTTTAATGCCGGCACGTCCGCGGGCGGGAACCGGTTAAATAACTTGCGCCTAATTGTGGGATTGATTAAGTGAAAAAACGATTTGACTTCATTGGGACGGGTGAGCATGTAATCAAGCACCCGATCTTCATCCGGCGCCATAGCGCGTAAAATTTTCTTTTCGTTCCCATTCTCTAATGTATAGGATATAGCGCGTTTAGGTTTAGCGGTAACATCCATGAGGTAGCCTCGAACGTCCCAGACTAATTTAGACTGCGGATACTCTTTTTTATACGTTGCCACCGCGTCATCAATCCGTTGTTTCTGCTCCGCCGTAAAGTTGTCAGGGAACGCGTTCGCCCCGTAATCGTTGCCGTACACTTCAAGGTTTGTATTACTGCTATTCACAAAATAGTCGGTGGCGGTTTTAAGGGCTTCAAGAGTTTCGCCTGTCTTGGGCAGCGATTCAGCGGCTTCTACGGGGTTGGGCGCGTCAATGATGGCGTCACTGGTCCCGGTAATGTGTTCATTGATTTCAGCGGCTTGTTTCTCCTCCGGCGCGGGTTGTTCTTCTGCCGGAGTTTCCGGTTCCTGTGCGGGTTGTGCCTCTGCCGGAGTTTCCGGTTCCGGCGTTTGTTCTACAGGCTGCGCCGGCGTTGTGTCAGGTTGTAAAATTTCATGCGCGGCTTTAAGGGCTTCAACGCGCTCTGTTTCTTTCGGCAAGTCTTGGATACCGTCAAAGAGTTCTTGTATTTTAACGGGGTCTTTTTTCTGAAACGCCTCCAGCTTTTCCATGCGCTTTTTGAGCGCTGTTTTTTCAGCGGGTTGCGCTCCCTGTGGTTTTAATTCTTCCTCTCCAAACAAGCTGGCTTGCGCCTTATCACCCTCAACCGGTATCCAGTTGTCTCGTCCGCGCCCCGTGAAACGTTTTACTTCCTTTTGTCCGGTGCGCGGATTTTCTCTCGTGTCCCCAATGTTATAACGGTTGCGTTTCCATACCAAAAGGCTATGGAGTATTGATTTTAATACTGCGGTTCTATTCATGGTTTTTCTCGCTCTGATTATGTCGTATGTGCATTGACAATTGATCACCTCCCCAGCGGGTAACATACCGTCATGGGGATAGCGCGGATAATAGGTAATGCCGTCCGCGCCCGCAAGAGTAAACGGCTCGTCAATAGGAACGGTCACGCCGTTCATGCTTTGATGATGGTGGCGCGGGTCTTTGACAAGGTGGGCGTTATGTTTCCAGCGTTTAAGAAGGCGCGCGCCCTTATCCTCCGCATACTTTTGCGCATACTGAAACAAGAGCGCGTTAACGGCGGTTCGAATTTCAGTAACCGCTATTTGTTTCGCCTTGTCATCTGGAAAGCCCATTCTTGACAGGGCTTTACGCATGGCGTTCATCGCGGCTAGGGCGTTGGTTGGGTGCGCTTTGAGGGCGAGGCGCATGGCGGCGGTAACCTCATCTTTTTTTGCGGCGGGCAGTTCCCCCTCATTAAGTTGCTTTATTATTGCCCGTAATTCTTTAAGCGTATGCGGCGTAGGCATAAAATCAAACCGCTTCTGTTCCGGCGCTTCCATTGCCGGAGGTTTGCGCCGTCCGCGCGGTGTGGTTTGTCTACGTTTGAGCGACTCCGGTATACGGTACTCGAAACCCTCAAAAAGCCCTAGTTGTTTAGCCTTTGCGATAAGCCGTTGTAGCGCGGTCGTCAAGTTAGCCCCCCATAGTTTTGAGCAAATTTTGAATATCTCCACCGCCGTCCGCGTCCGCGCCAGCGACACTGTCGCCTTCGGGTTGCGGCGGTGTCGCGCCTTTGGGAATATCAAATTGCTTGTCATTGAACGCGTCTATGCCGATGTCCATTGTGCGGATTTCGTTTACCGAAAATAACCCGCTTTCCAGTTTGTTTTTCCACATCTCAATTTGTTCCCGTTCCGATAATGACATCTCAAATGAAAACATCCAATCTTCTGAATACCGGTTTGGTATGATGTCATAATTGAACATGTTCTCTATGCTTTTCAGATGCGGGTAAATGCCCTTTTCCCTGTCTTTGCGTTCCTGCGTTTGAGAACTTTCACGCCCGTTTGTGCTGTCTGTTCCCGTAAGATTCATTTCCGCGTTTGACGCCCCAAATACATTGCCTATCTGTTCCCTGAGCATACGAATACGATCGGATTGCGCGTTAAACGTATCGGCTCTTGATATGTCAACTACCGCGGGCGTTCCATGCCCGCTCACAATGAGGATCGCGTCTTTGCGCGTCTCATTCACTGTACGCTGAATTTTCTCTTGCTCGTCTTTCGGCAGCGGCATCTGAAAACTTTCGCCGTTGCCGCCAAGGTCTCCAAACGGCACCGTCTGTCCAAAAACCACCATTTTCTCGGGGTATTTCTCGCCGTTAGACATATCCGCCGCACGGCGTTCAAACAGTAAAATTTCGCTTATGTTGTTCACTATCGCGTCAAGCGGCAGGCAAAAATCATTTGTATCAAACTGCGCGAAGCTGATGGCGGCCGCTTCACCGGTATCAAACAGTTGCGCCTTATAGTTGTCAATGACCTGAATAAACCCGTCCGGATCATCAACAAAGATTTTCGCGCGCGGATAGACGCTCCCACCCGGCAGCGTGTACAGCTCGTTTATACGGTTGCTAAACTCTGATTTCTTCTTGTAAACACCGGCTATGCCGTGAACGTGCGTGTTAAACACCAGTATCTTCAAAAAGTTTTCAATGGTTGTATTTCTTGAGGGCTTGTGCAGCCATGCCTCTATTTCCGCCGCTCTGTTACCAATATCCTTTCGCAATTTGGTAGACCACCGGAAAAGCGACTTGTCAAAATTAGCCATATCGGGCAAGAGGTCGGGCAGGTATCGCGCGATAAACTGCTTGGCTTTAACCGATATTCCTATGTGCCGAGGGTCTTCACCGCCTTTGAATTCATCAAAAATCTGCTTGGCAAATTTGATTTTGTAGACGATTTCATCCTCCACCTTTTTCTTCTGCGTTATCCGCCACTCCATGCCGGATATGTAATTCATGCGCCCCGTAACGATAGAAAAAATCGGCGAGCATGAGCGGAAAATATCAAGCCGCTCATAAATATCCAACGCGATGTTTGAAAGCGCGTAATTAACGGTTTCAGTTTCGCCGTATTTGTTTACCGCCGCTTGCGGTAATATAACACGGTCATCCAATACCGCGTACCCTCTGCGGTTTTCCTTGTTGCTGAACACAAGACCGCTGTTGCTTACTGTAATCATACTGAAATTCCTGTTATGCGCCGCGCCACCGTGGCATACGCAAGCGCGAAAAGATAATGATCGGCCCGTTCGCCGACCCAGTTATACTCTTGGCGTGTTTCGTTAAACACGCGGGTAAGCGCGGTAATGTGCCGGTAAAAATCCGGTATACTCGCCGCGTCTCTGGGCAATAGCAACCGCTGTTCCCTAATCTTGGTTGCGACCGCGTCCAGTATTTCCGTGCGGTTTACCATCGCCTTTTTGCCGTCCGCTATATGCCGCATTTCGATTTTGTCAAAAGACTTCGCCGAGTGGAATTCGCACCGGTACCATTTTCTAAACGCGGATACTTCCCGCGCCATTCTGATTTCCGGCATTGCGTCAATCACCCCGCTAATAATATTAAAGCGTATACACAACTGTTTGATGTCCTCAAGCGTTTTGAGCTCGCCGATAAACACAACCCGCTCCGAGCCGTCCGGCAAAATGTGGTTGACCACCGTGTGCAGAGAGTTGCCTACGTCAATGCCGCACACACACGGAGACCGGCACGACAACACGCGGGGGAATTCCCGAACCGCCGCGTTAAGCTCGTCAACAGAAATAAACGACCCTTTCTGCGTGTAGGGCAACCCCAAATCGCTGTTATAGAACCGCTGCATTTCCGCTTCGTTATCAAGCCCCCGTGAAAACGCCGCGCATAATTCACGCATTGACACTTGCGTGGAAAATTCTTTGCCGATGTGATAATACGAGTCTTGCGCGCCGGGGTTCATCGCGATCCACTTACCGTCCTGTTTCCGGTTTATCGGTTCGCCGCAGTCATGGAACATGAACGGGTCGCGCGCGTCCGTCTGCTGCCACTCATGATCTTTGTATGTCCACACATTATCATCAACCTGCTCAACGGCATGAGTGAGAAATTCGGGGTGATACCACTGCCCGCATTTCGGGCATTTAATATGCCACATATATTGTTTTGACTGTTTAAATCGCGCGTGAATACCAAAATCCGTAATGGTCGGGTTGCCTACGATGTACGTGGAGCGGCGTGTGGAATTGGCGAGCCGATCCTCAACCATTTTGATATTGTCCTGATCGCATTGGTCGTTTTCGTCAATGATTGCGTCATCCGCGGGGAATTCCGTGAAGTTCGCGGTAGAGTTAGAACTGACAAAAGATATGGTTCCCTTGTCTACCTGTTTCATGGTAACCGAGTTGGTACGTATTGCCCCGCCGTATTCCGGCGTGAAAAACAATGACTTATCAAAACGCTCCTTAACGTAGCGCGTCAATATCCGATCCGTAGGCAGCACGTGAAACACATTAAAACCCGCCATAGCAAGGGCAAAATCTCTTACAACGGCGTACTCCGAAGCCCCGCATTGCGTGGCTTTCATTATGCCGAGATTGCGGGAGGCGTCCGCGTATATACCGCGAAGGTAGGGGTAATTCTCAAAGTCAAGATACTCCCCCTTGTGATTTTTGTGAAATGTAAGCGCGTTAAAGAGTATCGGGTTTCTCTTTTGAAATTCAGCCAGCTTCATCAGTATCCTTCGGAAAGAAAAGCTCAAGGTTTTTTTCAAGACGCGCGATGTGCGCACCGTTTATGCCAATGCTGCCTGAAACACTGACCGCGCGGTTTTCGGTTTCATGCCAATCGCAGTGGACTTTCGCGTAAAAAATAGCCAATGTCGGATTTATTTTGATTTTTTGGTTTGTGTTCTCGTCAATAACTTTAATGCCGAGCATCGCGGATTTGAACACATTATCAAACCACGAAACAAAGGCGGTGTGCCCAATGTCATACGCTTCCCTAAGCTCGGGGAATTCCTTAAGCGCGGCAAAAAACGTAACCTTTGAACAACGCAAATTCTTCGCGATCGTGTCCACTATAGACCCGTTGCCCATTAAGTCTATAATCTTTTGACAAATAGCCTCTTTTTGCTCCGCCGTTTTCTTGCGGTAAAAATGCGGTTTAGCCATGAGCGCGGTCCTCCCACTTATCCGCCTCCAAATAGCCGTCCCCTATCTGGCGCGGGGAATATTCCATGTCAAGCGCCCATGTTGAAAAACGCCTGCGGATTAAGTCGACATATTTCGGGCTAATTTCAATGCCATATGATTTTCTGCCAAGCAGCTGCGCGGAAATAAGAGATGTCCCCGCGCCACAAAACGGATCAATAACAACGTTTCCCATGTCTGAAAAAAGTTTGATTGCCCTGTTCGCCAAGTTAATGGGGAAACAGGCTTTGTGAATGTCTTGTTGCGCGCCCATCGGGGAAATATTCCAGTAGTTTGTTTCCTTGTTTGAAATAATGTTGCAAAGATACGACCGCTCCGAAACGGACATAACAAACACCATCTCGCAGCGGCGGTAAAACGATTGCGGCATAGCCATCCCCATGCCTTTATCCCACACAATGGTGTCCATAACTTGAAACGGGTTTCGCGGCGAAAAAATAATCTTGCCGTAACTGTTGCGGTCCGCTTTCGTGTAAGACACATTCCACACGACCGTATGCCGCCCGTTCACAAAATAACTCATGTTTTCGAGGACTTTCAAACAGGTCTCAATCTGATCCGTTTCGGATTTGTCGTCAATAGTTTCATCAAGGTAAAAATTGTCCGCCGCGCCGTAACGCGGCGCTTTAGCGGTTTTTTGATTGTAGGGCGGGCTTGTAAGACAGAGGTCAATTTTCTCTTTTTTTAAGAGTTCATTAAACACCTCAATATCCGTGGCGTCCCCGCACATGACCGAAGCGTCGAGCAGGTGGTAGACAACGCCGGACTTCGAGCATGCCTCCGGTTCGTTCGCGAACCGTATCTTCACTTCGGGGATCTCTTTCGCCATGTTGTTTAAGTTGACTTCCGGTATTTTAATTTTGGCGGCGTCAAAATCCACGCCGGCGAGCCAGTCTTTAAGATTGGATTGAATAAATAATCCGTAACGGGCGTTACACTGCAGCAGCTTCTCTTTGGCTTGGTTGACATCGTCCGCGTCAATAAACACAACCGGCAGAGGGGGAATGGTTTCGCCCAGAGAATCCCGCATATATTTAAGGGCGGCCAGCCTGCCGTGTCCGTCAATGGTAACGTTGACGCCGTCGTTTTTCCACACGTAGAACGGGAAAGTAAAACCGAGTTTATTGATAGAGGCGATAAGGTCTTCAATGTCTTTAGACGAGCGTTTTTTGACAGAGTGTTGGAATTCGGAAAGGCGGTCAATACCTAGAAAATCTCTAGTTTTACAAGTAATTCTCATGCCGCTAGTTTACTCCATGACGCGGTTTTTGGCAATGTCAAAAAAAGAGCGGTTTACTTCAATGCCGATAAAGTCTCTCCCCGTATGTTTGCACGCGACGCCGGTAGAACCGGTACCCATGAACGGGTCTAACACAACGCCGCCTTTATCGGTATACGTGTCGATGAGAAATTCCATGAGATCAACCGGCTTTTCAAACGGATGGTTGTGATAATTGGCGGTGCTGTTGGGCTTATCGAAGAAAAGCACGTTGGCATTAAAGCCCGTATAACCGGAATAAATCCTGACCGATTCCAAACTCTTTTTAACAATGATTTTTTTATTTCCGGCGTACATTTCGGATTTCTTGTGATACTCCGGCGCGCCGTCTTTGAGTTTTTGGCTGTATCGCAAGTTCTGGTTATAGACCGGCTGCTTCTCATAAAAGACGGCGATCTCTTCCAACCGGCGCATGGGCATTTTCCACGCGTTGGCGAATGAGGTCATAGTGTTTTTCACCCAATACCAGCAGTACTTAAACTGCTCGCGGTTGGAATTAATAAGGTCTGTGGTAAACGGCTGACCGCAAAACAACACTACGGGGGTATGGGGGGAGGTCTTGACCGTCTCAATCAAATTCCAAAAGAGCGGCATATTAAACGCGGAATCACACCGAGCCTTCGTAATGGCGTAGGGCGGGTCTGATATAACCGCGTCTACAAAGCCCAACCGGGGGATGACCCGCTCATAATTGTCATTGTACAGCGTCATTTATTTCTTCAAAAAATTAAATAAAATACCCAGCATAAGCGGGGACGCTATATCGAAAAACACGGCGGGGATACAGAAAATAATAAATCTGATTATGTTTTCGTCAATGCCTATAATCGCGCGCATAAAAGCGTAAACCGTATCGCCCCGCGCTTTTTCCGTCTCTGAATGACGCGCCGTGATTTGCCGCGCTTCCCGCCCAAGCGCCAGGGAGCGCTCCCGTAAGGCGTCAATACGGCGTTGCGTATCAGCGGCGGACGCGATCATAGCGTCATAGCGATCCCACGACTTATTCCGCCAATAGTCCGCTTGAGCGCGTAACTCCGTAAGCTGACCCGCGAGGCGTTGTATCTCCGCGTTGAGCTCGGCTTTTTCGTTGAAGTTGATTTCCGCGAGGGCTTCCGTCTGCCTGACAAAATCAAGGGAAGATTGGGAACGTAAATCCACCGTTTTCAGTTGCTCGTAGGAAACGGCAACTGTAGAAAAAACAGAAAAAGCAATAATGACACAAGCCATAATGAAAAACAGGAAACGGCGCAAGCCCCGCGTCTTCCCCAGCGTAAAGGCTGAAGCGGA
Organism: Treponema sp.; assembly: GCA_031276815.1. Taxonomy (GTDB): domain Bacteria; phylum Spirochaetota; class Spirochaetia; order Treponematales; family Breznakiellaceae; genus JAIRKH01. Next base: position 7,456 of record JAISMJ010000062.1, on the reverse strand, counting down.
AAAGGCGGCGGTAAGGGCGGCGGTAGCGAAAGAAAGCATAAAAGACTTACCCGAGCCCGACAGGAACAAAAAGGTATTGATGACGGACATGACAAAGCAGCCGGAACCGATACACGCGGCAAGGATAACGAGCGGCGGCATACCCGCGCGCGCTGATATGTTAATATCGTGATCTTGCGGCGGTGTAAACGTGTCCGTATTTAAGCGTGAAGGGGTCGTCATTGCGTCCGGTAGCATATAGTCGTGGATTTTATCGGATAACGGCTTTGACATGGCTTGTTGGGCTTCCTCGCTCGTTTTTGGCGTTTCCGGCTTGGTCTCTGTAGCGCGGCGCTCGCGTTCCTCCCTCAAGCGCGAACGGGCTAGTGTAAACGTGTCCGTATTTAAGCGTGAAGGGGTCGCCGTTGCGTCCGGTAGCATATAGTCGTGTATTTTATCGGATAACGGCTTTGACATGGCTTGTTGGGCTTCCTCGCTCGTTTTTGGCGTTTCCGGCGTTTCCATTGGTAACTCCTTAAACAAATCCGGCGTAAGCGTATCAGAATATTTGCCGCGTTTCATGCCGGTACCTCTTGTATAATTTCGATAGTTGATTTATAATACTCATGGTGTTTGTAACTAACTCCTTTTGCCCGTGAGTGATTTTCGCCCTTTTTACTCACGGGCTTTTTTATTTTTTGCGCTTGCGGCGCGTCTTGTAAAAACCCTTGTCGCTGTCGTATCCGGTACTATGCACAATAGCCGTAATAACAACGCCAACCACCAACCCGATAATCAATCCGATCACGTCATTCAAGCGCTCCCTCCCGTTTTAAGCATTGGATAAAGAGTTCAAGACTGTCCGCGTAAAAAGCAATGCCGCCTTTGGAACGGACTAATTCGATATAGGCTCGCTGGCGTTCAGAGGGTTTGCGCCCGGTAGCCTTAAACTCAACCTCCAAGTGAATACCGGGGGTCTTGACACCGTTGCGGGTCGCGGTAACAATGCCGGTATAGTCGCATTGACCCGGCTCGCCGAAGGAAACAAAACGGTTTCCCGCGCGCGCCGCGCCGGTGTTCTGCCTGCGTAAGTAAATGTTGTTGACTCTGGCGAACTGTACGCACTGGGCGGTAACGTCCGCTTCGCTTTCTGTTGCTTGTGTCATTCTCTGTACCTCCTTGTTTCTATATGTAGTAATGGAAAATATTTACCTTTTTCCCTTACTTTTCTTATTTTTACCTTATACGAGAGTATAGGAAAAAGGTAAATATTTACCTCTTTCCTATACCCTGATTGTGTATTTAACTTTTTTTGCTTCATTCATAATAAATATTTAATACAAAGCATACATTTTTAACAGTTTTTTATGCTATAGAAAAAGTTATGGAATATGATAAATATTTACCATAACCTTATGTATATCAATTTTCTTTCGTTTGAATTATAATGCCTTTATAAAGGTATGTTGTCATGGTCTTCAAAACATACACCCCCCTACTCTCAAGTTCCTGAATAAGTAGTTGTTTCTTTTGCAGTTTCACGTCATTAGCCTCTGCCCATGCCTTGTATGCGTTCCACACTTCAACAGTCTTGACGCTGAACGCGGGATCAAACTTCAGACACTCTTCAAAGAACGCCGTAAAGGGGTTTTCCGTGTTGATATACTGTTTAGAGGCGTTGTCTATGCGGGGGCAAACGGGTAAGGTGTTGGTGTAAAGGTAGTCATACGCTTCACGTATCAGCTTATGCAGTATCCCCTCCGCTTCCCCTCTGAGCCGCTCCGGCAGCGTCCCGTCTTTCTCTTTGACAATGAACTCAAAAGGAACTAATTTAAGCCGTCTCTTAATGCTTTCCCCCGTGTCGCGTAAATGTAATTTTTTATTTGTCCCTATGATTAGTTTGCTTTTTGGAGTAAATTCAAAACTATTTTTGTATAAATGTCTCGCCCTGATTGTGTCCCCGCCTGTAACACGTTTGATCATGGAATCGTTTAACGTCCCGTAATTACAGTCCGCCAAGGTCGCCAGCCGCTTGTTTTGCAAGTCCGCGGCGGCGTTCTCTGACTTGGACGGGCTGCTGGTGTCTATAATCAGATCATCCGATACGGTGGTCGCGTAGGTCCCAAAAATATAAAGCATTAATTCTATAAATGTCGTTTTCCCGTTCTTGCCGCCGCCAAAAAAGTCAAGAAATATTTGCTCCCGCGTAATGCCGGTGAGCGCGTATCCCATGTAGCGGAGAAGATACGCTTGCATGGCGGGATCGTTGTTTGTTATTTGGGCAAGAAAATTGTCGAATACCGGCGTTTCCATCTTCTTGGGGCGGACGGACGTGGTCATCTTCATCGGCATGTCCGGCGTTGCCGGCTTGCTCTCCAGCGTTTTCAGATTGTAAATCACGCCTTGCGCGTTTAACAAAAAATCATCCTGATCAAATGCCGCTTCCGTCTTTTGAACTAACGGGTGCATGGAAATCAATTCGAGTATTCCCGCGATTTTTTTTGATGTGGATATATCGAAATTCTCTATCCTTTTTGCCAACATTCTGAGTATAAAATAAATCACCGCCTCCGTGAATTGTGTTTGAAAAACGCCGGTTTCGTAATTATAAATATAAAACCCAATTTCAGAGGTATAAATTATATGCGGATAAAAATTATTACAAAAATAATCTGAAAAAACAGTGTCCGAATTAGGGTTGCCGGTGAGCGGGATATCCTTGAATTGCTTCATAATGGCATTAGCCATAACGCCTATTTGGGAATTATCCAAGTCTTTTAATAATTTATCGGAAAAGTTTATTTTATTAACTTTTACCGCGAAGTCGTCTGTCCCGTATTCGCTGATGTATGTTTTTAATGCCGCGTCAAGCTCGTCTATTTCAACCGCAATTTTTTCATGCCTATTGACCGGACGCGGTATGCCGAGCGTGTCCTCGATACATTCCGATACGGCGCGGAAATGCTCTTTGTCTAAATTAACGCCGATTTTACGCGCCGCGAAATGGTATATATTAAAATTTTTACCGCATGAAAAGCAGTGCCACCATTCCTCGTTGTGCCGGTACATAGACGGGTGGTTATCCGGATGGGTTCCCGATACGCACCGTTGCGGCGTTTTGAGATCAATATTACACCGTGTTAAAAACTCGTCTAATCTATTTTTGTAGTCTGCCATTTAATTTGTCCTTTATTTGTTGCGCTTTGAAATGTACCCACTGAGGCTTGTATCCCTTCAGCACGGCTAGTTCTTGAAGGGTCTGTTTGTCTACTTCGCGTTTCCCCTCGTTTATGAACCAGTACACCCACATATAGTGATAGCCCATTATTTCCGCGTATCTGAACAGCTGGGCGATCGCGTCTTGCTTGCCAAGTTTGCCGTCAAGAAAGTTGTGTTTAATTTCGTACTGCATGTTTACCGATACGATATTCATGTTCATTTGCTCAATGTCTTTTTGCTGTTTGTGTTTGTCAGGGGGTTCCGGTTTAATAAGTTTGAAGCAGCCCTGTTGTTCTTTGCCGCAATGGAGCTTGTCAAAATAATAGAGGGGCGTTACGCACAGGCGGTTTTTGTTCCACACGCAATGGGGTAATTTCTTTTTCTGCCTGTTGATACAGACATGCTCCGCTATGAATTGACAGCGGACTATGTTTTTCCCCTTAAAATCCCAACGGGGATTTTCATCGTTAAAGAAAAACGGCTTATTATCCTCTTGGAAGTTGTAACAGCAGCCGGTGAGGTCGCAAAAGACCGCCGTATCCTTGCCCGGGCTGGGGCGTAAAATACGCCCGACCATTTGTACCCAGAGGTTTCTGGAGCGGACATACCGGACGGAAAAGGCATACTCAACGCACGGGGCGTCAAAGCCGTAGGTGAGCAGCATGGCGTTTACCAGCCCGTCTATCCCGCCGCTCACGAGTTCGGAAATAAGCGCCTTGCGCTTTTTAAGCGGCATGTCCCCGCTGATACGTTTCCACTTGTATCCCGCGTTATTCAGTACGTCTACGCATTTATCCGCAAGCTCAATGGCGGGGGCGAAGCCGATGGACGGTTTGCCTTTGCCGTATTTCTCATATTCCGTTACGATGTCTCCGTAACATAATACCGTGTCCAAAGCCTGCCCCGACACCTCGATCAGCCCTTTGTCGAGCAAGCCAAACTTGACCGCGTCTTTAGCGGATATTGATTTATAATCCAGTTTAGCAAGGGCATGTTCGCGCTGTAACTGCGGTATGCTGTTAGTGGCAACCAGCGTGTCGTAGAGACCCAAGGTCTGCGTTTTGGTTTTCGTGAACATCATGGGTCTGCCGTCCGCGATTTCCGGCGTTGCGGTAAGCCCGATAATGACCACCGAAGGGTATTGCTCCGCGATAGAACGCCGCTGTTGAATGGCGATATGGGCTTCATCAAAAAAGATGAAGTCCGGCGAGGGCGGGTTTTTCACGCGAATGAGCGTGTTTTTAGAACAAATGCACACGTTGAGCGTAAAATCTTTAGCCCTCGCCGAAAGTTCCCCCGCGTATATGCCGTCTTTTTCCAGTATGAGGCGCATTTGCGAAATAAGCTCCAGACGCGGGAGGCAAAACCAAATACGGGCGCGTGGGTTTTTGATGAGCATGGATTGCATGAGTCCCGCCGCGATGTGGGACTTGCCCGCGCCGGTTGGCAGGCAGACGCAAATTCTGCATTTGCCCCGCGCAAACTCTGCGCGTATCTTGGTAATAGTGTCTGTCTGATAGTCTCGAAGCATACGGTATGTCCCGCTATCGCGCTCTAAAACAGAGCGCGATGAGAGTTAGAAGGGAATGATATCCGAATATCTCGGATCGGTGTTAGCTGACGGCGGCGGGGTTTTGTCATCAATGCTGCTAGGCAACCGCGACTCATACTTGACAGCGGGATCATACGGCGCAAAACCGACTACCTTCGCTATTTTATACCCGTTGAAATAGTCAAGCTCCGTGCGTACAACGCCCTTTTTGCCGGTAAAACCTTCTTTACGGCTGCCGAATGGAATGTTAAAAGCCTTTTCAAGACTTTTTAATTTGCGGGGCGCAAACTCTTTGTCGTCAACAAGGTAATATTTGATTGACGCAAGCCCTTCGTAAGACAAAAACGTAATGACAAGCATTTCGTTCCCATTCCTAGATACTGTCTCTTCTACCGGTTTGATGTAAGAAGGGACAAGCCCGACCGGAAACGGATTTGACATCTCCTCCGCTTCGTTAATTGTTTTGGCGCTGTAACACTATAGAGAAAAGCCCTTCGATAACGATTTTATCGTCAAGCATTTTTCCAATCGTTTTAGGGCGTTGGATCATATCCTCCCCCTGCGTAGAATGCATAATGATATAGACGTTTTTCCCCGCGGGGATTTTACGGATTGAGTTGATAAGCCACCAGAAGCGGGTCGCGAGCGTGTCATACACGGCGTACTTGTCGTTCATCTTGGCGGTTATCGCGGGTTTGTTGTCCATTAATACCCGCTGATAAGATAGCCCGCGTCATCGATTACGATGGATTGCGAGTGCGCGGTCGCGATAGTTGAAATAATCGTTTCCGAGTCGTCACATACTATCGTCTTAAAATTGTTTTTGAACGGCAGCGGCTTGCCCATGACGTTGATAATGCCCCACCTGCCCGGCTCGCAGTTCCGTATGGACGCGGATTTGCCGGTTCCGCTGTTTCCAAAAAGTAATATTCCCGTAGCCATTAGTCTTTCTCCATACTGTATTCGTGTTTGTCAACGAGCGCGTCTATTTCGTTGGAGAGCAGCTTCAACGAAGCGAACGCTATTTTGTTATATTGCTCATTTTTGCCTTTATGGTATTCCATTGAATAGTTAAGCGCTTTATATAAGTCGTTAAGAAAACTTGGCGCCGACCATTTGAGTTTACGCATGCTCAATCTCCTGTTCAAAAAGCCATCCCTGTTTGGCGCGGTTGAGCGGATTCGGCGCGAATACTCTGGGAGGGAACGCGAATAAAAAACCCGCCTCCGGTTGGGGTTCGCCCGGCGTGTAGCCTAGCAGCGGCGTGTGTGATATGTTGAACACGGCGTTCAACAGTTTTTCCCGTGTAGCCGATAATTTTTTCGGCGGGGGGTTGACATATGAGAGGGTCTCATAGTAGTATTATGTTCTCCTTGTTTGAGAGTTCTTTGTACCCGCGCTTTGTGGGGAGCGCGGGTCTTTTCTTGACGCGCCAACGGCGCGAGGATATCCCAATGATCAATTATCTTGAAGCGCAGAGTTAAACAATCGCGCTTCAAGAGCTTTCCTTTTTTAACTTCGTGTAAAAATTGTTTTTGGCGGCATATAACCGCCGCTACAATGGCTCGCGCCTCCGCCTCGTATTGGGTGCCGCGCAGGGAATCGGCTTCCCGCCGCGTATAGTCACTATCAAGGTCAAGCAGGCTGTAGGGGGTTATCTTTCCGCTACTATAAAAAATATGGGCGCAGTCTTGCTCGTGAGTGTCCGACCCCATATTCCACCGCAGGCGGCATATTGCCGCATAGTGTTGCTGCTCCGGCGCCGCATAGTAGTGTTCGCAAATATACCCGTCTTCATACGTTGCGGAGTTCGTTCCACACCGTCCGCCGTGTATACGGCTCATATCTTGCGCTACGGCTTCATCTTCATAGTTGTTCATTGTATGCCCCATACATAATTTCCACAAATTCCTCCGGCACGAAGTCTATCGCTGTGCTGTTACTCTTCACCGCTTCACGGCATAAGCTCCAGCGTCCGTAGTTCCGTAGGTACAAACTGAAGCGCCCAGCCGTTTTGTTTCATCGCTTCGAGGCATACCTCCGGCGTCCGCAGTTTGTCCGGCATAAACTGAAGCGCCCCGCTGTCTTGCTTCACCGCTTCCACGCATACGTCCGGTGTCCGTAGTAGTTCCGCAGGTACAAACTGTAGCGTCAAGCCATTTTGTTTCACCGCTTTATGGCATAGCTCCAGCGTCCGTAGTTCCGCAGGCACGTACTTAATCGCCCAGCTGTTTTGCTTTACCGCTTCAAGACATAATTCCGGTGTCCGTTGTTCAGTAGGGACATACTTGAGCGCATCGCCGTCCCCCTTCACCGCTTCGAGACACACCTCCGCTGTACGCAGTTCATCAGGGACAAACTGCAACGCCCCGCTGTGCCGCTTCACCGCCGCAAGACATAGCTCCACTGTACACAATTCTTTAGGCACGTACTTAATCGCCCAACCGTAATACTTCACCGCTTCGAGGCATAGCTCCGCCGTCCTCTGCTTCATAGGCATAAACGACAGCGCCTGACCGTTCCACTTCATCGCTTTCAACACTTCTTCAATCGTTTTAATCTCCTTCATTCTTTGCTCTCCTTCATGGCGGCTTTTATCCGCTCTTTCAGTTCATCAGGCACAAACTCAAGCGTATCGCTGTCCTCTGCCACCGCTTCAAGGCATACCTCCGCAGTTCGCAGTTTTTCCGGTACGAACTCCAGCAA
>JAISMJ010000058.1 GCA_031276815.1 Treponema sp. | reverse complement strand
ATCCACTCGTATCGGGTGTGAGTCTTCACCCGTATCGGGTGTGAGTATCCACTCGTGCTGAAATGAAAGAGTATGTTCCGGCGGTATGCCGTGAAGATAAGCGGATGTAGTACGCGCATAAACAGCGTACAAACGCGGAACGTGTTCCAAGAGCATAACCGTTGGTTAGGGGAACCGCCGCGAAAGGGCATATATGAAGGAAGAGGAAGCATGAAAAATTTCTGGAAGATGGTGTTTATACTTGTTTACATTACAGTATCAGCATCTGCTTTTGCAGATGGTAATACAAGCCTAATTGATCCAAGTGCTGTTGAGGTAAATAATTTTTCACAGCGAGATATTACGGCGCAGATCGCACTGCGAGAGGCATTGATAGAAACTAATTTTTATAAAATACGTGATTTGCATGCTCAAAAACAAACATTAATTGAAAAAGAAAAATTGTCTGGATGGGATCAAATGTGGGATGGTCGTATAAAAGAATTAGATAGGCAGATAAAGCATTATGAGGATCAAAACAAACGATATGAAAGAGAAATAAAGCAATTTACAAAAAAGTTAAAATAAAAATCTGGAATGACGGTGGGATCATATTTTGATTTAATGGGGTTACGGCAACACCTTAAACAAGATAAGGATGCGGTACGCGCATGAACAGCGTACAAACGCGGTACGTGTTCCGAGAGTATAATCGTTGATTATGGGAACCGCTGCGTAAGGCATATACGAAGGAATTCGTATAGTAGCGTAGTTATACGAAGTGGAAAACTACGAAGGAGATTACTATGTATTGTATTCAATGTGGAAAAGAATTACAGGAAGCGGTCAATTTTTGCCCTGCTTGCGGCAGGCAGTTGAATAATCAAGCGGCGAGACCGCATAGCGCATCAACAGCCAAAACTGCGGCTAATACTGCTGGTTCGTTTATGGAGCTTTTAAACCCTCTCAATGGCAGTAAGTATAGCGCCAATGTCGATCAGCAGACGCTTCTAAACCTGAACAGCGAATGCAAAGACGACAGGGAATATGACGTTTGGATAGATAATCTGGACGGAATCAACGCTACTTTACGAGATGTCTTCAAAAAGCTGGTTAAGCATGTCGTAGTCGCGGGAAAAATTATCGTTAAAATGGGAAAGGTAATCTTAAATTTCATTATGAAGCTGGTGCGCGAATTTGCACATACTATAGCAGGTTTGGCTGCGGGCTTTATACTAGGACTTATTTTTTCAAGTATTCCCATTATCGGCTGGGCTTTGGGACCGCTTGTGCTTCCGCTGCTCATGGCTGTAGGCGGTATTGCCGGTTTTATGGAAGACATGGGGCACCGCATGGGCAATGCCGGGCTGGCACAGAGAATTCAAGCTTCGGTAAGGAATAATATTGGAGCGCTTGGTTTGAATTTCTAGGTTCAAATAACCGTGCAAGAATAACATGATAATATATTTTATCTTGCACGGACTAATGGCGCATAAGGGGTATTGTTTATGGATGTTATATCAGACAAGGTCAAGTTTTTGGACGCTCTTCATATTAAAGAAAGTCTACTCCAACATGCCGGGCATAAGATACGGAGTCTCGTGATTGGGATATTGGTTGCATTGGCGATAGTGGCGGTTTCGTTCTCTCTGGTGCATTCATCATTCTTATTCTTCTTCCACCGATTTTCATTTTCATTTTCATTTTCAAGATTTTTCATATTGAGTTTTGTTGCGCTGGGAATTTACATTTACCGAAGCTATATGAATAGCAAATCTCACAGGGACACATCAATTAATACCGCTCTTGGAGTGCTTGGTGAGACGGTAGCGCAGATCGTTTTTATTCCTGTTATCAGCACCGCTCTGCACTACAAAGACGCATCATTAAAAGAAAAGAACAAAAAATTTATCTGGCAGGAAATGAAAGAATGGGGCTATTCTAGCGAATATATAGATGATTTTCTTGCCAGAGAATGGAAAAAACCACTCGGTAATCTTATGGATCAGATAGACGCTCTTGACAAAATCCTCAAAGGGAAATTTCGCAGAAAAAGAGGAAGGGCGGGAAGAGTATTCGCAAACGATGTGAATAAAAAAGACCTGTGCCATAAATCAATGGATTTGTGCCAGAATCTTTACACAAGGAACGGCATTGTCGATTCCGAGATAAAATGCTACCTTGATCAATTAAAATATAAGATGAAGGTATAGCGGCTATAACGCTTTTATAACCATCAATTTTGGGGCGTAAAACTGTGTATTTAGAGAAAAATCCCCACATACACAAAGATTTCAAGAAGAAATCTTCAATACTCCGCTGTGCCGCGAGCGTCTTTATTTAGACTTGGCAATATAAAAGTCGTGTGCACTAAAAACACATTTAGAAGGGTCGTCTATGTTTATGATGAAAACAGGTTTAAGTTACGCAACTCTGCGGCAGGTCCAAAGGTTGTACTGGACAGCCGCAAATCCGGCGGCTGAGAGTGAACTCCCAAGCCTTACGGCGTATGGCTTTTTCTGTAACGGGCGTAGCGTACCCAATAGCCGCATTGAGAGCTATGGGTGTTATGCCGATTAAAAGATAAGAGACTTGTCTATACTGATATGGAAAAACATATAACAAACCGTGGTTATACATAGAAAGAATATAAAGAAAGCACCGCTCCCGTTACAAGCGGAATGACGAGGTTGTCCCAGTCCTTGAGCGGAAGCGCTTCGGCAATGGTTGCGGCAGCGGCGGCGAGCAGGCTCATCCATACAGAACGGGATACGAGCAAGGCGGCTAAAAATACCGCCGCAAAGCACGCGGATGAACCTTCCACACTTTTTTCCGATAAGAAGTGCGGGCGCAGCCGCCCGAAGAGCCTCCCCACAAGGCTTGAAAGCCCGTCCCCAAAGGCAAGCGCGTAAATGGCGATGTGGGCAATGGGCGGGGAAAAGAGTAGGAGGGACGCCAGTGCGCCTATGCCGAGTGTTACCGGTCCCTTCACGAACCCCCGGTCCCTCTCGCGCATCGCCTTTTCGGTTATCAGTGAAAGCAGCGGAATACGCACGCCGTTAAGCCGCAGAATCTCCATGACCGCATAAAACGCCACGCCGAATGTAAGGAGCGCAATGGTCAGCGGACGGTCGATTGACGCCAAAAGAGGGCTGAATCCAATGAGGACATGCAGCGACTTTCGGATAATCTCCGTTTTCAGAACAGGCGTCATTGGATACAACCGGACGCGGCGAAGCCGTTCATATGGTGATGTACGGAGGCTCCGCTAGCCCCGCGCCTATGGCGGTCGCATAGACTGCATCCGCCGGATATTCAAACTGAATGTGGTACATAGCGGTAATGGTTGCGAGGATGCTTTTGCCAATGGGGTTGGCGCTGCCGTTGCCCGTAACGACTACGCGGTCGATGTTCTTCGATTGCGCCGCAAACACAGCGAGCATACCGATAACCTGATAGGTCATGTTGAGAATACCGAGCGCAATATCTTCACGGCGGGCCGAATCAAGCATCTTTCCGAAATTTGACGCGGTGGCTTCTTTGTTGAGAAAGCTGATGCCCGCGTCCGTGATGTCTCCGAGGAGGAGATCAACCTGACTCAGTGCGCCGTTCTTCGCAAGCTCCATGACGGCGCTGAACTGCGAAGTGGCGAGCATTCTTTTTGCAAGTCCGAGTATGGTGCCGCCGCCGACGCCGGAACCGCCGATATGGGCGATGGTATCTTTTTTCGCCTCAATGATAGCCGTCCCTGTGCCGATATTCGCGATGACAATGGTGTCCTTTCCGGAGAGGAACTTTCCCCCTACGCCGATTGCCGTAATCTCGTCAACCCGCTTGGTCGGAATACCGAAAAGATCGTTCTTGATTTTTGTCGCGCCCGCGCCGGTTATCATAATCCGTTCAATCTGCTCGATCCGCATGTCGTTTTCTATGAGCATCTTCCCAAAAGCGCCCGCCGCGGACGTAACGGCGTCAACGGCTTTGGTTTTTATCTTCTTAACAACCGCCCCGTTTTCTATGGAAACCGCCTTTGTGGTGGTACTACCAATATCTATTCCAATAATCATAGGTACAGTTATAATATATGTATATGCTATGCGTCAAGGAAGTCTAATGGAGCCACCGGTGAATATCCAGACCTAACCTCTAAACGATGAGGAGAAAACAGATGAAGCAGGGAATACAGAGCGAGTGCAAACACACGATGATCAACAGATACGGGCGCTATTTTTTGTATCTTGTGGAGTTAGCGGAACGGGGCGATGAAAAAAGACTGCACGATACTTGACCCCGTCCGCATACTAGGTGGTGTCGTCAAAAGGAAAGAAATAAAATAAGATAACAAGATGATATGCGTGTCAGTTGTTTTCTGAGGGTATGCGTATCGACAAAGACCGCAGATCATCAATAATGTACACGTTACGCACGGCGATTTCCGGCGGGGCTTTCAATATCACCGGCGCAAAGTTCACTATTCCCCGAATTCCAGCACTTATCAGTTTATCAGCGGCACTCTGAGCTTGATCTTCCGGCACACAGAGCAAGCTTATCTCTATGGAAAACCATCCGATGATTTCACCCATCTTGTACGTGGGATACAAGGGAACCGGCGATGAAAGAATTTCGACACGGTTGACATTAGCGTCAAAACCCGCTGCCAGTTCAAAATCGCCATACTGAAACGCGCTGAAGTTAAGATACGCGGAACCGAGACGTCCAAGTCCTACGATGCAGATTTTTCGTTTGCGATCAAGATGCAAAGCTTTCTTTATGGCGTTTTTCAGGGCGAAGACGTCATATCCGCTCGTACTACCAATATCAGCGGCAAGATAAGAAATATCCTTACGGATAGAGTCTCGCGACCAACCGGTGAGAGATTCTATGTGTGTTGACGTCAATGTAAGAGTTCCGCCTTTTTCAAGCAATTTTAAGAGATAGAGAAGCCGTTCTTTTGCCGGATCGGGAATTTCCATGCCTTATGGTTCTTCACGGATAAGCGCTTCCGGAAAACCTGCCTGCCCGATTTTTTCGGCAATCGACCGAACATCGTCAGCTTTTATACCGGAAAGCACAACGCGGTACCATTCGCCGCTCCGTTCGTAAGCCGGACTCAAACCTATGCTTTTGAGCTTATCAAACGCGGCAACCGCGTTCTTGGGAGTTTTGAAGGCACCGACTTGCAAGCGGTACCGCTTGTTTGTTCCTGTCGGCGGAGCGGCAGGTTTTATAACCGCAGGTTTCGCCGTCCGCGCGGCAGGAGCAGGGAGCGTAGCAGAAGGCGTGGTAACCGCGGGCGTACTCGGCGTCTGCACTACAGGCGGCGTAGGAAGCGGCGGCGCAGCGGTAACTGTGGGCGTGCTTGGCGTTTGTACTGCCGGCGGCGCAGGAAGCGGCGGTGCAGCGGTAACTGCTGGCGTACTCGGCGTCTGCACTGTCGGCGCGGGATCGAGAGACGCAGGCGGCGTAGGAAGCGGCGGCGCAGCAGTAACCGCGGGCGTACTCGGCGTCTGCACTGTCGGCGGTGCGGGATCGAGAGACGCAGACGGCGTAGGAAGCGGCGGTGCAGCGGTAACTGTGGGCGTGCTTGGCGTCTGGGTTACCACAGGTCCGGGAACAGCGCCAGCTTCAGCTATAATGATGCTGACCGGTGCGGTACCGTTGTTCATAGTTATTTCCAGATATTCGGCTGCGGCTTTTGATAAATCAATGGCTCTATTAGCGATAAAAGGGCCCCTGTCATTTACCCGTACCGTTACTTTTTTGTTGTTATTTTTATTCGTTATGGTTAATAACGTACCAAAAGGCAGCGTAGGATGAGCCGCGGTATACCCGCTAGAAGTAAAAACTTCTCCCGATGCGGTAATTTGCCCATCAAATTCAGTTCCATACCACGAAGCGGTCCCCTCCTGAAAAAAAGGGGTTGTTTGGGCATTGCACACAAGTGTAAAAACAAGCGCCGTTACGGCAATCAAAATAAATTTCTTCATATTCTTTTATCGGTTGAATATAAAAAAAAGATAACGTGAATACGGAGCTTTTATGTGCGTAACTTGCGATATGCCGGTGATTATGCTATAGTCAAAGATATGGTTATTAACAATTTCGTTGTCTTTGAAGGCGGAGACGGCAGCGGCACCTCGACTCAACTCGAATTACTACAGCGGCGGTTTGAAAAGGAAGCGCCAGAAAAAACGCTTCCCTTCTTGTGGACGACGTGCGAACCAACGGACGGCGCAATAGGCGCGCTTATACATTCCGCGTTGCGCGGCGGTATCACGTTGCAAGCCGAAACTCTGGCGCATCTCTTTGCCGCGGACCGCAGTGAGCATCTGTTTGCCAAAAACGGCGTGCTGGATCGCTGTAGCCGTGGCGAACTGGTGATTTCAGACCGCTACGTGCTGTCTTCGCTGGTATATCAGGGTATAGACTGCGGAGACGCATTGCCAAAGCTGCTTAACGAGAATTTCCCCGCGCCGGAACTGCTTATGTTCTTTGATATTGAGCCGGACATTGCTCTGAAACGCATAGAAAACCGCAGCATCAAGGAAATATTTGAATATCGTGACTTTCAAGTAAAGGTGCGGGAACGCTACAAAAACCTGCTGCCGTGGTACGAAGAAAAAGGAACCACGATTGTCACTATAGACGCGGCGAAAAAGCCCGATGAGGTTGCCAAAGATGTGTGGAATGCGTTACAAAAATTACCGATAATGATACTGTGTTCCGGTACCGTCTAGGAGGAGATGTTTTGAAGAAACGCGCCCTTATTCTTTTAACCGTTTTTCTCTTTTCCATGGGAATCGCGCCCCTTGTCGCTTATTACGTTGAGTACAAAGAGCAGTACTATCGCCTCTATCACCTCCATTACATACAGTACCCCGACGACACTATGGAGAATATCCACTGGCTTGAGATGGCGCTCAAAGCCGAATTCGCCAATCCCATCTACGCCGTGGCGGTGATTGAGAACGAGATTCAGTATGAAAAGTACCGCTATCTTTTTATGATGCACCTGAATTTAAAGATGATAGAACAGTACCTCTTTTTAGGCAACAAATGGAATAAACGCGCCGCCTATTTCTACAACGCTCCTTTTAAGGCGCAGAACCTTAAAAGCCTTGAAACTGCGGAGACGTGTTACCGTACCGCGCTGATTTATTGGAAAGACGCTACAGAATGGGCTGAAAAAGCCCAAGCGCGGAGATTCAGGTTCGTCAACCTTGAGCGCATCCAATTCTGGCAGGACGAAGCCGGCAGAATTGAACGCAAAGAACTTAATTATGAGAAAACCATCAACCGCGAACTTGCCGCCATACAAAAGGTACGGGAAGCGTTTGAACATATGCCGTAACGAGAACGCCGCGCTGCACAGCGGGGTACCATTTGGGACGCTATGCTTGACAGGAACGCCAATTTGCATATATCCTAACCATAATAAGATGCTGCGAGAGAGGAAGCCGTGTAGCAGCCCATTTCGCGCCGCTGAAACCGGAGCGGCGTATCTCAAAAATGCCAAAGGATTGTATGTATAAGAACAAGTATACGTTTTCACGAGCGGTTGGAATTTTAGCATGTGCATTGCTCTGTAGCGCATGTACAGAACGCCAATCTCCCGCCGCTTTTACCCCGCACACTCTATCTCCGCTTGAAACAGTGAGAGAACTTGCCGCAAGTAACAGCGCAATGACGGGACCCAGGTCGTCCGATATATCGATATATCCGCAGGAAATTCAAGCCATCCTCAAACGGGGAGAAATGGTTTTCGCCATGACCTCGATGGATCAGAAGCCATTTTTTTATACTGATGAACAAACCGGACTTCTTATCGGACTTGATGTGGAACTAGCATACGAGATCGCGAATCTATTAGGCGTCAAGGCTGTTTTTAACCGTGAAGCGGATAGCTTTGACGATGTGATAATGAAAGTCGTCAACAAAGAAGCGGACATAGCTTTGAGTAAGATAAGCCGCACCATGCGGCGGGCGGAAATGGTGCGCTATACCATACCGTATATCACCTTTAGGCAAGGATTATTGATAAATCGTCTGGAACTGGCGAAGATTACGAGTGAGAAAAATCTGCCGGGATTTATTACAAATTTCCGCGGACGGCTGGGCGTGATAAAGAACTCCTCCTACGCAAGCTATGCGGCAACGAATTTTCCCAATGCGGATTTGTGCCTGTACGATTCGTGGACCGAAACGGTGGACGCCTTGTTTAAGGGAGAAATTCTCGCTGCGTACCGCGATGAAGGAGAAATTCTTATTGTCACTACATCAAAAAGTGACGCATCCATTTTAATGAAAATAGTTTTTCTCACTGATAAACAAGACCCCATTGCCATGGCGGTATCATCAGACGCCCCTCTCCTACAAGAATGGCTCAATCTATTCCTTGAGAGTTACCTTATACAGCATAAGGAAGAACTTAAAACAAACAAGTTAGTGGAGAGGCATTTCGATACTATATGAGCGGAGAAAAAAATGAAAAGTACAATATTAAAACATCCAGCTACGATTCTGGTGGCGGTAGGAACCGGAATCGTTATTGGTTTATGTAATCGTCCTATTTCAGGCTTTTTAAGGATTGGCGATTTTGCCCAAATACTCGTCTTGCCCGGTCAGCTCTATCTTTACTATCTCCAGATGACGGTAATTCCGATTATCATTACGGCAATCGCTTCCAGCCTGGGAAAGCTGATGCGTAACAGAAACGCGGCGAGGTTGATCAAAAGGCTGGCAGTGATATTTCTGCTCTGTATCGTTTCTACCGCCTTGCTCGGAGTCGTAATGGGCGCGTTAGGTAAGCCGGGAAGTGGACTGAACGAAAAGAACCAGATGCTCCTCTCCAAACTGATCTCCTCCGATACGGGAGGCATAGGCGCTATGGAAGTATCGCTCTCGTCTAATCAGAACAGCGATACGGGTCGTGCGGAAAGCGGCGTGGGGGATTTCTTAAAAGCTCTGATACCCGCCAACATATTCAACGCATTAGGATCGGGAAGCATCATGGCGATAGTCTTCTTTTCCATTATATTCGGAATCGCCATTGGCTTCCTCAAGAAAGAATCCTCCGATATGCTACTCAACCTCCTTACCGCGATCTTTGAAGCCTTCCAAAACCTGATCTCATGGTCGCTGTATGTCCTCCCCTTCGGCATTGTCTGTCTTATGGCGGGACAGATCGCTCAAGTCGGCGTAGGGGTATTCATTGCAATGTCGAAATTTATCATCATCTATGGGATCGGTACGGTTTTTATCTTCGTGATTTCTACTCTTGTTATATGGATCAACTCCAGAATCGCCAATCCCTTTACGGTCCTCTCTATAGTATTTGAGCCGATATTGCTTGCCTTTGCTACCCGTAATTCTATGGCTACCCTACCCAGCGCGATTACCTGTCTGGACAAGAAACTGCATTTCGACAGCAGTGAAGTGAACTTGACCTTGCCGCTCGGCATGACGTTAGCGCGGTTCGGTAATATCTTTTATTTCGGCATAGCGGTTTTCTTTGTAATCCAAATTTACGCTATGAATCTGGAATTTGTTCATTATATAATCATCCTGATTGGCGTGATATTCGCCGGTACTGCCACTGCGGGGGCTTCAGGAATCGTTACGCTTTCAGTGATAAGCATCGTGCTGGATCTTCTCTCCCTGCCGGTAGAGGCAATACTCGTTATTCTTATGGCAATAGATGCGATTATCGATCCGCTGAGGACGTTCCAACTCGTCTATGTAAACATGGCGGCGGCAACGCTGATCGCGAAAAAGAACACGCAGCCCACTGCCGATGGTGGATTCGCGGTACGCAACAAACCGGATGCGTTGAAAGAAGATGCGGCGTTTATCATGCGGGAATTTGCCGTACTCTCCGGCGATAGCGCTAAAACGTATGGGGCAGGTATTATCGTGAATGAAGATACGTACAAACGGTACCGCGATGATTTTGAATTCCGGCGGCTTGATAAGATAGTCATTGATGATGTAAAGGCGTACGATATTTATGAACTGTACTCCGTTAAGGGCGCTATCAAAGAACCTATAAAGAAGCTTTTTACCTACTATGAAACCGGTCTAAAACACTACTTCGATGGAAATTTCATGGAGGCTTATAAATACTTTGACGTAGTCCGCAAGAACCTGCCTAATGATACGCCGAGTAAGGTGATGAGTGAGCGGTGTATCCGGTACGCGCAAAAAACTCCCCCCTCATAACTAGAATTGGGACGGTACCGTGTGGTAAACGGACATATACCAATGGTATACGTGAGAAAAAAAATGAGGGAACATATATGGAAAACCTGAATGGAGAAGGAGCGGCTCCTCTTGTTGGCGTAATCGGCGGTATGGGTCCTTATGCGGGCGTTGAGTTCTTGAGGAAAATTCTTGCAAATACCGTAGCGATACGGGATCAGGATCATATCAGTTGTATGCTGATTTCCTGTCCTTCACTGATTCCTGACAGGAGCGAATTCCTACTCGGTACCAGTGCGGACGAAGAAAATCCCGCCAAAGGTATGTTTCTCTGTGCTCAGATGCTCTACAAAGCCGGCATACGGTACGTTTCAGTCGCGTGTAATACGGCTCATTCCATCAGGATATTTACCCCGTTTTTGAATATGGTAAAGGAATCGTTGCCCAACCTTACCGTCGTGAATATGCTGGAAACCTGCGCCGCATGGGTTAAAACCGACTGCCGGTACAGGCGGCTGGGGCTTTTAGCTACATTGGGCACCTATAAAAGCAGGGTATACCATGAATACTTCACGGAAGAAGATGGGTTTACCCTCATTGATCCGGAAGAACGGGGATGCACAAACATACATGAGGCGATCTACAGCGAGGATTTCGGTATAAAACCCCATCCAAAACCCATAAAACGCCGGGCAAAAAACGCCCTCATCTATGAGGCGTATCGGCTTGCCGATCGCGGCGCCGAAGCGGTGCTGATAGGGTGTACAGAGTTGCCCCTTGCATTAGATCAGGAAGACATAGACATACCGCTCCTTGATCCCGCGATCATAGCTGCTAGAGCCTTGATATACTGTGTCGCTCCAGAAAAGCTAACGCCGTTTGCGTTGTAATATAAGCGTACTATACAAGATAAGGAAACAAGTATGAAGAAAATAAATAAAAGAAAAGAAAAGAACCATCAAAAGCCGAAGTTCAGAGTACTCTATAGCATAATGTTTATCAACGGTTTTTTTATTCTTATGTCGGCTTCAATAATTCTTTCCTCTATGTGGATCGCTTCACAAAAAAATGCAAAAGAGCTTGCCGCATCGCTCATTAAGGAGATAGAGTCGTCCGTAGTAAACCGTACGCGAGACTATTTCTTGTCCGCGGAACATACAAACCACAGTTCCTCCTTTTTCCTGTACCGGTATTTTCAAGATGTGATAGGCGTACCGGATGATACTGAAAAGCTCTTTGATTATTATACGAACATGCTCAATATGTATCCTCAATTTAATATGCTCTATTACTCGGATACGTACGGCAATCTTATCATGCTTAACCGGATGGCGGACGGTACTTTTTCACGGCGTTATGTGAATAATGACGGGGAAACTATACGAATACAGTGGAACCATGTTACTCCTTCATATCAAGGAAGTTATCCCAATACGCAGGAATCCGCGGATCAGGGGTACGATCCCCGCAGCAGGATATGGTATACTATGGCGGCGGAACAAAAGGGCGTCATTTGGACGCCGGTATACCTTTTCGCGACAAACCACCTTCCGGGCTTCACCTGCGCCGCGCCTATTTACAACAGCGACGGCTCCCTGGTAGGGATAAGCTGCGTGGATATTGCCGTAGCGGATCTATCCCTGTTCCTCGGCACGATCCAGCCGACTCCGGGAATTAAGATTGTCATACTGGATAATCAGAACAACCTCATAGCGATTCAAGCTAAAACTAGAGCCGATCTGGACCTGCTCTTTACCAAAACCGATGACAAAACCCGCACGGGGTATACGGAGTATACCATTAACAGCCTTGATACGCTTTCCGATCCGGAAAGAGTTCTGCTGGATGAAACCATACGGCGCGGAAGCGGCATCCACATACTTACCTATAATAACAAATCGTATGAAACTATTATTTCACCGCTCTCCATAGGAAGCGGACTTGATTTGAATATCGGGATCATCATTCCCGATGAAGACGTTATTGGGAATGTACAGCGTAATTTAGTACAGGTTACGTTGTTTTCTATCGCCATGCTGATCGTGATCATCATCGCCAGCTTTTTCCTCTCCAACGCCATAGCGTCCCCTCTCAGAATGCTTTCCGAAGCTATGTCAAAGATCAAGACCCTTGAACTTGATGCGGATGTTGACATTAATACCAATCTGCTTGAAATCCTCGACATACGGGACTCTTTTGACAATATGAAAAGCGGACTTAAAAATTTCAAGCGGTACGTACCATCCGATTTAGTTGGACAGCTTATCAAAGAACAAGTCATCGCCGACGTCGGAGGTGAGGAGCGGGAACTGACCATGTTTTTCAGCGACATCTCCCGTTTTACCTCAATTTCAGAAAAAATGCTCCCCGAAACGCTGGTAAAGGACATCAGCGTTTATTTTGAACTTATTTCCAAGACCATCATCAACAACAAGGGTACCATTGATAAATACATCGGCGATTCAGTGATGGCTTTTTGGGGTGCGCCGGTGCGGATGGCAGATCATGCAAAACACGCCTGCGAAAGCGCGATTCTCGTCAAGAACAACCTTGCGGCGTTGTTCCGTCAATGGGATAATGTAGGAAAAGCCGCCTTTCATACCCGCATTGGTATCCACACGGGCATAGTTACGGTCGGCAACATGGGCTACAGTGAACGGCTTAACTACACGGTTATCGGGGACGCGGTCAACGTGGCAAGCCGTCTTGAAGGCATTAACAAGATATACGGTACCGATATTATCGTGAGCGAGGATACGTACCGGCAGTGCAAGCATGATTTTGAATTCCGTTATCTCGACAAGGTTTCCGTTATGGGACGTGAGGAGAGTCTTGATATTTACGAACTCTATTCCATTAAAAACGACATCGAAAAAACGCTGAAAAAACTTTTTACCTATTATGAAACAGGGCTGAAGTATTACTTCAATAAGGAATTTACAGAGGCTTATAAATACTTTACCGTTGTTATGAAAAACCGCATGGATGATACGCCGAGCAAGGTTATGCGTGAGCGGTGCATCCGGTATATGAAAGCGCCGCCTCCCAAAGATTGGAGTGGAATATATATTCAGCGTTCAAAATAAACGCCGATTCCGCCTTCATGCCCCGCCGCCTAACCCGGGTCGGCGTTTTGCTACGCCGCAGCTGATGTTGGCTAGTATGGACTACAAAACGCTGGCGGCGATCACGCTACTGACCCCAGACGTCGTGGACGCTACAACCGCCGACTGAGTCCCACGTGTAGAAAGCGCAGCGTAAAGAGAAAGCGCGGCATTGGACGTCCATGCCCGCGTTTCCCGCACGGACGCTCCCCTCCGTATCTTTAGCGCCCGCCGGCGCGTTACCGTCCGCAGCAGTGCTTGTACTTTTTCCCGCTACCACACGGACAGAGGTCGTTTCTGCCGACCTTCGGCGCGGAACGCACTATGGTTTCCGGTAGGATGGCGCCTTCATCGTAGAGCCATACGCCGTCTTGCTTCTTGAAAACCGCTTTCTCATGGTGCCGGTCGCGCAGCCCGTTATGTTCATAGCGGGCTTCAAATTCAACCGTGCCTTCGGCGTCATGGACGCCGCCCTTGTCTACGGCAAGAATCGTCAAGCCGAGCCACGTTGATTGTTCACTCCATTCCTTCGTCTGCTTGATATCAATGTCTTGTTCGCCTTTTTTGATACACGTATTGATTACATAGTCAATCGCGTGAACCGTATACGCCGAATACCTGCTCCGCATGAGCGCTTCGGCGGTTGGCGGATTCCGTGCTCCCGTGATGTACGGTTCGCAGCACTCCGCATAGTCTTTGCCTGATCCGCAAGGACAAATCATATATGCCTCCTGATCCGGTTTCAAAACGCGCACTCCGTTGGGTTAGTTTCTCAACCGGTACCTGAAAAACGGGCGTTAGACCGCTTTTCTTCTTGAATGTATGTGCCGGGTCTTGAAGTCCGCCGGCGCCGTTGTTACGCCGGTACCTTCCGCGGCGGGAATCTCCCGCTCCGCGCTGTGGGACGTACTCTCCACGACAACATTGTCACCCCAATCAATGCGGGAACGTTCTTGTCCGGTACATAGCCTTCTTGCTTTGATCTCATCGACTCCTTACCGCGCTATAGGTTCTCTAC
Organism: Treponema sp.; assembly: GCA_031276815.1. Taxonomy (GTDB): domain Bacteria; phylum Spirochaetota; class Spirochaetia; order Treponematales; family Breznakiellaceae; genus JAIRKH01. Next base: position 4,356 of record JAISMJ010000058.1, on the reverse strand, counting down.
CGGCGGCAAGCGGCTCGCTACTGGTACTAATCGCCATTATACCAGTACTGATCGGTTTATGACCAGTAGCGGACGACTCTCTACTAGTAATAAGAAGCGACAGGCGCTATACAAACAGAGAACGTCAAATATAGCTGCGCGCCTGAATACTCACTGCTCCGCAAACAGTAGGTAACAGATTACCTAATGAGCCAAAAAGGTCAACCCTCCTGCTCATCAATCGTTGCGTTTAGTGCAACAGCACCTTTTTCAAAAGGCGTATACGTGAAGGGATACCAGCCTTATACCCGTGGTTTAGAGACTATCAATGAACGCCGAAATATCGGCGGGAATCGTCGTTGCTATAACGTTCCGCTCCATCACCGTTTGCAAAGCGGGCGGAACGGGTACCGCTCCGATCAACGGCTCCACGATTTCCGCGAATTTCGCGGGGTGAGCGGTTGCCAGCACCCCCACCGGAACGCCTTCTATCGCCGCGCCGTCCGATTGCAGCGCGTCTACCGCCGCCCAGCCCACAGCCGTGTGCGGGTCTAGGATGTAGCCATACCGGTCATGTACGCGCTTGATGGTTTCACGGGTCGTTTCATCGGAAATAAAGACGCCGGTAAGCGTCTCCAACAACCGTTTCAATGACCAATGCGCGTTCATACGCTCAAAATTACTCGGCGCGCCCACATCCATGGCGTTGGAAATGGTCGGCGTGGATGTACGCGGCGCGTATACGCCGCTTTCAAGGTAATCCGGCACGGTTTTGTTGATGTTGGTTGCGGCGATGAAACGCCATATAGGAGCGCCCATTTCACGCGCGTACATGCCCGCGGTAAGATTGCCGAAGTTGCCCGATGGTACGCAGAACGTTACCGCCGTTCCGGTTTCCCGCAACGCCCGCGCCGCGCCCACCGCATAATACGCCGTCTGCGGGACAAGCCGCGCTATATTGATAGAGTTGGCGGAGGATAGAAGCATACGCTTGTTCAAGCCTTCATCCGCAAATGCCGCCTTAACGAGGCGCTGGCAGTCATCGAATGTCCCCTCAACCGCAAAGGCGGAAATGTTCCCGCCAAGCCCCGCAATCTGCCGCTCCTGTAACGGCGACACCCGCCCCTTGGGATAGAGAACCGTTACGGAAATACCCGCAACGCCAAAGAACCCGTCCGCAACCGCGCCGCCCGTATCGCCCGATGTGGCAACCAAGATATGCAGGGGCTTGTCCTCGCCGCGGCGGAAATACGAGAATGTCCGCGCCATGAAACGCGCGCCGAAATCCTTGAACGCGGCGGTCGGTCCGTGAAAGAGTTCCAAGACATAGCGGTCTTTAACCCGCGCAAGCGGCGCATCGAAGTTGAACGCATCCTGAAGTATATCGCCCAACGCCGCATCGGGAATTTCGCCATGGACAAACGGCTTTATGGTCTCAAACGCAATATCATGCCTGTTCATAACCGGTAAAGAAGATTTGACCGCCGACGGATATTCTGGCATCACCTCCGGTACAAAAAGCCCGCCGTCAGGCGCAAGCCCCGTCAACGCGGCGCGCTCAAACGTAACCGCTTTTTTGTCTTTGTTTCTGGTACTGTAATAACGCATACTATTCCTTTTTTTTCTCCATTTTTTTCTCTGTACGTATTCTTGTATTGTAATTCATCAAACATCCGTCTGTGATGATCTCCGTTTCAAGCGCGGTCAGTTTGGGCAGGGCAAGCTCGAATGTCCGTATGCCGTTCTCATCAATGACAAACGGTGTCAGAGACACAGCGGACGTCAGAGACACATCGGACGTTAAAGACGCGCCGGATTGAGCCGCCGCGGACAGCGCGTCCGCAATGGCGGGGATAAACACGTAGTCTCCGTTTTTGAACGGCGGTTCCCCATTGATAATGAACGGCAGAATGCCCCAGTTAATGAGGTTGCTCCGGTACCGCTTGGTTGCGTATTCATTGGCAAAGTTGGCGCAGCCTCCAAGCACCCGCTGGCAGCTTGCCGCCTGTTCGCGCGCGCTGCCGTCTCCGGGTTTGCGGGCGAAAATAGCTGATCCGAATTGTACGGCGTTCAGTTCTACGCCGCGTATCCGCATGATATGCCGCAGCACGGCTCCGAAGCCCGGAAACCGCTTTTCCGCCGGCTCTATAAGATCGGCGCCGGAAGCCGTCTGAAAATGAGGCGCGAAGTCCCGCACGGCTTTCGCCTTGCCCACATACGACGGGTCTTTGCGGGAAAGGGTGTATTCGGCTAATCCTATGGGATTGGAGCGGAAAGACGACGTTTCGCCGGACGGTATCAGCTCATCGGTGGTCGTTATATCATCGGTAATAAAACTCACGATTTTGAGCAGCAGGTGCGCGCCAAGCCGCGGCACAGGGGGCCAGTCCGCAATATTGGGACCGTACCGCAGTTCCGCCTCCGGTTTCGCCGCGCCCGCCCCGTCGTACACCCGCGTCTTATAGGGCGTATCATCGTAATGGTACACGCGCCGCGCGGTTTGCTCTATGCCTTCAGCGGAGCGGAGGAAGCCGTCATTGCATAGCGTTGCGGCTATGCTCCGGCTATCCATGAGCGCCACGGCGGAGAGCTGCCCGTTCATGGGCTTTGAGCCTTCACGGTTCGGGAAATTGCGGGTAGTGTGGCGAATGGAAAAACCGTTATGCGCCGGCACATCGCCAGCGCCGAAACAGGGACCGCAGAACGCGGTTCTGATGACCGCGCCATTCTGGATGAGCGTTCCCGCCGTTCCATTTCTGGCAAGCTCAAGCATCACCGGCTGGCTTCCCGGGTATACCGAGAACGGCGTCTGATTGAATCCGGTTGCGCCGCTCCCGCGCCTCATTGTTTCCACTATATCGGACGCCGCCATGATATTGTCAAACGTACCGCCCGCGCACCCCGCAATGATGCCCTGATCAACCCTGATACGCCCCTTCTCATCACATTTTTCCAGCAGACGCAGCTTGACATTCTTGTTCTCAATGATCGTTTCGGCTTCTTTCTCAATGGAACGAAGTATATCCGCAGCGTTGCTCATAACGTAATCAATTTCAAACACGTTGCTGGGATGAAAGGGCAGGGCTATCATCGGCTTTATAGAAGAAAGGTCTACTTCGATAAGCCCGTCATAATAGGCGTTTTCGCGCGGGGTCAATCTCTGATACTCATGCCCCCGTCCGTGTATGGAGAGGAAATTCTTCACTTCATCGTCCGTTTCCCAGATCGAGGAGAGGCACGCGGTTTCGGTCGTCATAACATCAATGCCCACCCTGAAATCAACCGGCAGATTCTTAACGCCTTCGCCCACGAATTCCATCACCTTGTTTTTCACAAAGCCGGTTTTGAACACCGCGCCGGTAACGGCAAGCGCAACATCGTGAGGTCCAACTCCGGCGCGGGGAGCGCCGGTAACATGAACAGCGATTACTTCAGGAGGGGCTATGTCGTACGTCTGTTCAAGTATCTGTTTGACCAGTTCTCCGCCCCCTTCGCCGATGCCCAAGGTTCCCAGCGCCCCGTAGCGGGTATGGCTGTCACTGCCAAGTATCATCTTGCCGCAGCCAGCCAGCGTTTCCCGCACATAGGAATGAATGACGGCAAGGTGGGGCGGCACATAGACGCCGCCGTACTTAACCGCCGCGGATAAGCCGAACAGATGATCGTCCTCGTTGATGGTGCCGCCTACCGCGCAGAGGGAATTGTGGCAGTTGGTCAAGATGTACGGTACCGGAAATTTCTCAAGCCCGCTTACCTTGGCGGTTTGTACGATATTCACGAAGGTAATGTCGTGAGACGCGAGCGCGTCAAAACGCAATCTGATCGTATCAAGCGGAGCGGAGTCCTCGCCGCGCCGCTGCGCACAATGCCGTAAAAGAATGGCATAGGCGATAGTACCGTTCCGTCCGGCTGCCGCCGCTTCGCCGGAAAGCGGCTCCATAACGTCTTCAAACGCGCCGTTTTTGTATCGTACGCCATGTTTAATAAGTTTTATCAAAAAATCCTCCTATAGGGTCGTGTTTTCATAGATATATCACTAGGGCGTGTCGTCAAAAGACAAGGAAGATAGATCTGAGATAGAGAGCGGCAAGAAAGGAATCAGAGCGTTGAGCATACCGGGTAGCAATACCTCTCCACTGTTTAAGCCACCGAAATACATGCTCAATACGATGGCGCTTCTTATACCGCTCTCTGTCATAAGTCCTTACCACCTTCCGGCTACGCTTGGAAGGAATAACTACCTTACTACCTCCCGCACGGGCTGTGTCTATTACCTGGTTCACCTCATACCCTCTATCGGCAATCAAGACTTTTACCGGTACACCTGCCATTAAGCGCGGCGCATACGCGCAATCCGCCTCCCGCCCCGCTGAAACT
>JAISMJ010000006.1 GCA_031276815.1 Treponema sp. | reverse complement strand
CCGGTATCCTCTTCCCCGATAACTTCAGCGGCTATTGTTTTCCAGACACCCCTATCCCGTCGGCGGCAAAATCTTCGGTGTGTATGTTTCCAGTCGCCGTATTCAGGAGGTACATCTCTGTCTGGAACGCCGGTTCTGAAAATCCAGGATACCGCGTTGATAAAGCGTCGATTGTCATGAGCCATTCGACCCTGTTTACCCGCTCCTCCTGGTAGTAAGTCTGTTATCTTTTCCCACAGGTTATCACTGATGTCGTGTCTGTGCAGTGCTTCTCCGTTTTCTTTCATCTCTTTAGCTTACTTTATTTCCTTACTTTTGACGACACCACCTAGGTCATTCCGCTACGCTTCATTCCCACGGCTCACTACACCCACGGTTTGCCAGCCAAGGCTGGCAAACCGTCGTAAACAGCCGGAACGTTATGTGACATTTGGGAAAAAATTATAAAATGTATAAAAAATATCCACGGAAACTTCTTGACTAAAATATCGGAATATTGTATTATAAATAAAATGGAGGAAATGAAATATGTATGCAATAAAGGCAACTTATGATGGAAATCACTTTAAACCCGAGGAACCTTTTCCTGTGGAAGGAAAATATGAATATGAATTAGTAATAACTTTTACAAAGCCAATTAATACATCACAAGAAGAAATATTAAAATATTTTAACCCATGTAATGATAAAGATGTGAAAAATATAAATGATATTGTTGAAGAGAGAAAAACTTTTCTCTTGGTAGGGAAGAAATTGATATTTTTTGACACGAATATTTTGTCATATTATTTTAATGGGAATAATGAACCTCTCTGCCCTTCAGGGCGAGGTATCTAATATTGTTGTTTAAAATATTAGAATAATTCCAATTGCTTTTTATCTATCTGTTTATATTCTTTTTCCATTCCTTGTGCTTTTACGTAATTTGATATTACCTCTTCATTCCCATATTTGCTTACCGTACTTACAAAATATCCAGCATTCCAGAATTCTCCTCCCCATAGTTGTTTCTTTACTTCCGGATGTTCCTCTAATATTTTCCTTGATATGATGCCCTTTATCGTTGTTACTATTTTTGTCGGCCTATATGTCGGTGTCGATCGAACAAGAAAATGCGCATGATATCTTTTCGTTCCTATTTTCAAGGAATTTTATATCATATCTTTTGCTTGTTTCTTCACAAGTCCCTCTTATTGTTTGATCTACCGCTTCGCTTATTACTACTCTCCTATACTTTATGGGACTACTATATGATATAATAATACTGATACATTATGTGATGTATGTATGAATTCGCTCATACCTCAAATCTATCGTATTTTACTTATACATTGAACCGCTCTAAAGGTCGAGGTATTAAAACCCAAGAGATTAAAAATATAGAATAAAATTATGGAAGCACTTAATAAAAGTGAAATGGTATGTTTAACCTCAATAAATCTTTATACGATAGATAATGAGATACTAAATATAGCCGCTGATATATATGTGGATTTAAGAAAAATGGTAAAACAGTTGGTGACGCTGATATATTAATAGCCGCAATTGTAATTGGCAATAATGGAATATTAATATCGAATAATATAAAACATTATGAAGACATAAAACAATTGGAATTGAACAATTGGTTATAGAAACATTGTAAAAAGCTCAAACAACACATAACGGGTCTGTTAGCGTTTCGGGGCTTACGTCCATCGGGCTCCGCAACGGCTCTGGTCTTACGCTACGCTCCATTCCCACGCCTGCGCGGTAATACGACGTACTGATGAAGTATGCGAGGGAAGCACACGGCGGCTTGGAGAAATCCGCGCCGTGTTGACCGCAGCAAGGATTACCATCCCCGATTCGTCAACCGGTATTTTCCACATCTTTCCTTTTGCAGCTGTACAATTCCACATTTCACATGGCAAAGTAACAAGTTTCACATATCAGGGCAGTACGGTCATATAGACGAAATTATTTCGTCTATAACGGCGTTATGTGCCATGAGGAAGGTCAGATGGTGTGGAAAAAACAATCGTTACGGGGGACAGATAGATTTACTGTAATAACTGATAAGATTGACGGAAAAATTCATACAGAATTATTCTGGTATATTTTTATTTTGCATAAAAAATCAAGATAATTACGTTAAAGCCGATTACCCGGTAAAAGGTTGTCAGTGTATACTAATATCCAGGCTCTTAGTCTAGTTATTTTTGTACCTTAATATAAAACAGGGAGAGATTAAGCAGAGAAGCGCTATTGGGGTTACAAGATAGATAATAACATTCCTGATTATTTTTTAGAGGAATTGTATGATGGTAGATTTATGAGAGAAAAGACAAACAAGGTTATGGGTGTTTCAGGATACGGCGAGGTCTATCGGTGCCGATGCCTGCATTATAGAGGGCGGCGGTACTTGGCGGAATACGAAGCATCGGGTAAGGGCGCTGGGAAGTACAGCTGCCAGCTTGAAGGTTTTCCTCTTTTCGGGTACACTCGCATTGATTCACAATACAAGGAAATGTATGATATATGTAACCGGCTTTCACGCCATTGAAGAGAAGATAAAATCGGGTGAGGTGGCAGGCAGCCTATTGGTTGCAAAAGCGGGACCGCGCGCGAAGAAATTGCTCGATCTTGCACACAACCGCACAGTGCGCGTAGAGCGTGTCGGGACGTTTGACCTTGACCGCCTTGCGCCCGGTAACCGAGGCATTGTCCTAGTCATAGATTCAGATATGCATGATGATTCTGGCGTGCACGTTACAGTAGAGGAATTTATTGATGGACTTAACGAAGAAAAGCGTACGGATGTTCTGGTTGCGGTGTTGGACGAAATCACCGATCCGCACAATTACGGGGCTATTCTCCGCTCCTGCGATCAATTCGGCGTTGATCTCGTGATCACCAGAAACCGCCGCATCGCCAAACATGCAGACGTCATTTCCAAAACATCGGCGGGAGCGGACGTATGGGTTGCGGTTGCCGAAGTTGCCAATCTTCCCCGTGCGGTTGAAACCCTCAAACAAGCTAGTTTCTGGATTTACGGAGCTGATATGGACGGCGAAGCGGTGTATACGATGAACCTTTCAGGGCGTGTCGCCCTCATACTCGGCGGCGAAGGTTCCGGCATTTCCCGTCTGCTCCGCGAACATTGCGATGCCTTTGTTGCGATTCCTTCGCGGGGGCGCATTGATTCGCTCAATGTATCGGTTGCTGCGGGCGTACTTTTTTATGAGGTGATGCGACAACGGCTCTCAGTGAGTTACATCTCCAATCATTGAGCGTAGCCGGGGAGCGATGATAATGGCAACAACAGTTTTGCCTGCGTCTAATGGAAGAAACGGTACGCATCCTGCCAAGAAAGCGGCTTTCCATGCCATGCCGGACTGGATTTTTAATTGAATAACGCCGGGAATGTAGATGACCAGCATACCGCTGATAGCCGCAACGATAATCCGCCATAGCCGCACCTTCCGCTCCGTGTGGGGACTGCCAGCTATAAGACCCGCGACAACTGCGCCCAGAAAGTAGCCGTAAAGAAAACCGCCAGACGGCGCTATGAAGTGGACAAAACCGCCTGCGCCGCCTGCAAATACCGGAGCGCCGATTGTGCCAACAGCAAGGTATAGCAACACAGCCGATCCACCTAAAAAAGGACCAAGAAGCAATCCCGAAAGCATTGCAAATAGGTTTTGCAGTACTATTGGAACAGCGCCTACCGGAATGGCGATGAATGCGCCAGCAGCAGTCACCGCCGCAAACAGGGCAACTAATACGATACTGACGCGACGAGTCCGATCTTTTTTATTTCTCAAAATATAACGCTCCTTGATATTTAAAAAAGGAATGGGCTTTTGTCCACTTTTTGCAAAAATAATGGAAAAATACCTGTCAAGATTTTTTATAATGAATAGGATATATCTTTTTCAAAAGGTAATAGTACATAAAGAACCGTCTGCTGGGCAGACGGTTCTTCTTATTCTTCAAAAAGAGATGCGTCTAATGTGGTATTAGTAATCCATACCACCCATGCCGCCCATACCGCCACCGGCGGGAGCCGCTTCCTTCTTTTCAGGAATATCGGTGATGGCGCATTCGGTGGTGAGGAGGAGCCCCGCAATGGAAGCCGCATTCTGTAATGCGGAACGAGTAACCTTTGCCGGATCAATAATACCAGCCTCAACCATATCAACCCACTTCATGTTCGCCGCATCAAATCCGATGCCGGGTTTAGAGACTTTCGCCTTATCAGCAATGACAGCGCCATCAAGACCGGCGTTTTCCGCTATCTGGCGGATCGGCTCTTCAAGCGCACGTTTGACTATCTTAAAGCCTACCTTTTCATCATCACTCAGATCCTTGACCTCATCTTTCTCAAGAGCGCGGACAGCCTGAATCAACGCAAGACCGCCGCCCGGTACGATACCTTCCTCAACGCCCGCACGGGTTGCAGAGAGCGCGTCTTCTACACGGTGTTTCTTTTCCTTGAGTTCCACTTCGGTCGCTGCGCCTACGCTGATAACCGCAACGCCGCCCGCCAGTTTGGCAAGCCGTTCCTGCAATTTTTCGCGGTCGTAGTCACTGGTGGTGTCTTCAATTTGCGCCTTGATCTGGGCGATGCGGTCGGTAATCTCTTTCGCTTTACCATTGCCATTGATGATGGTGGTGTTGTCTTTATCGATCTTGATGGTCTTTGCTTTACCGAGCTGATCGATGCCGGTATTTTCCAGTTTAAGACCGAGTTCTTCAGTGATAACCTGTCCGCCGGTGAGGATGGCAATATCTTCAAGCATTGCCTTGCGGCGATCGCCGAAGCCAGGTGCTTTAACCGCACAGGTGCGGAGCGTGCCCCGCAAACTGTTCAAAACCAAGGTGGAAAGCGCCTCGCCATCAACATCTTCCGCGATAATGAGGAGCGGTTTGTTACTCTGTGCAACTTTTTCGAGCAAGGGAAGAATATCCTTCATCGTGGAGATTTTCTTGTCGTGAATAAGGATGTAGACATCTTCGTAGACGCTGGTCATAGTATCGCGATCCGTAACAAAGTACGCCGAAATATACCCGCGGTCAAACTGCATACCTTCGACAAAGTCGATAGAGGTGTTCATAGTCTTGGACTCTTCAACCGTGATGACACCATCTTTTCCTACTTTCGCCATAGCGTCCGCAATGGTATTGCCGATTTCCATATCATTATTTGCGGAAACAGAGGCGACATGAGAAATCTCTTCTTTGTCCTTAATTTCTTTGGAATTCTTCTTGATCTCTTTAACGGCGATTTCAACAGCCTTATCAATGCCGCGTTTCAACTCAATGGGGGTCATGCCCGCAGCCACAGCTTTAAGTCCTTCTCTTACTAATGAATAGGCAAGCACCGTGGCGGTGGTGGTACCGTCTCCGGCAAGGTCATTCGTCTTGGTCGCCACTTCTTTGAGGAGCTGTGCGCCCATGTTCTCATACGGATCGACGAGTTCGATTTCCTTTGCAACGGAAACGCCGTCTTTGGTGATGGTTGGAGCGCCGAATTTTTTATCCAAAAGAACTGTCCGTCCTTTGGGACCAAGGGTTACCTTAACCGCCCTAGAAATCTGCTCAACACCGTCGAGCAGTTTGCGCCGCGCTTCTTCGTTGAACATCAACTGTTTTGCCATGTCTTTCTCCTTCTTAATTAACGGATTTTTTATTTTATATCATAAAAAGTCCGTTTTATGACCGGATTACCGGTTTGAATGAAATATAATACCTCCGTTACACACAGTAACTTCTATGAAACCTTATTATGAACGGTTTCTATGAGGTTTTTATATAAAATACTAAAAAAGTTGCATAACGGCAAGAAAAATTTGTGATTATCTCTGATCCCTTTAAAGTCGCTTGTACCAGTGCGCTAGAACCGGCGGTGATACTCAATTACTCACTATAGTGACATTGGAAAATACCGGCTCATACGCATTGAGTATTCGGAAAGACTTGGTCTCCACTGCGGGTAAACCGAGGAACATATCCGATTCGTCGGGATGTGTAGGATCGTTTTCGTTTGTAGAAAATTCACTATCGGCAATGGACAGATTTCTAATCGGCGATTCGGGAAGTCCGGCTATGAAACCTGCTGAAGCCCTACATCCGGTTGCCTTTATGTCCTCAATGATAATATTTTTTATTGATGGCGTTGTATGGACTATCGGCATAGGGTCAATTGTAAACCATCCATCAGATAATTCAGCGCCGCACCGGTAGAACATATTGATGACCACGGGACAAAGATTGTTTTCCATGGTTAAATGCTTAAAATGCAAATTACTGATTTGACCGCCCCGCCCTCGCCTTGTTTTTATGCGGATACCTCTATCGGTTCCCTGAAAAAGACAATGTTCTGCAATAACGTTGAAAATACCAGCTGCAGTTTCGCTGCCGATAACAATGCCTCCATGCCCGTCTTTCACAGTGCAATGCCTGACCACAATGTTTTGCGACGGTTTATTTACTTTTATGCCGTCTTCACCAGAACCGGATTTGATTGCAATGCCATCATCTCCTACGGCAACCTCGCAGCCTTCAATCAGTACGTTTTCACATGAATCTATATCCATACCATCGGTATTAGGGGCATTGGCAGGATTAGTTATGTTTATATCTTTTATTGTAATATCATTACAGAATACAGGATGTAATGTCCAAAATGGTGAATTTTGCAATGCAAATCCTTCAAGGTAAATACTGCTGCAATTCCTGAATTGCACAAGCGGCGGACGCAAAAACTGCATTTCCCGACTGCCTCCTCCTGACGGTTGTTTCTCATAATCCGGATTAAGACGAGCCAAGTCTTGTTCAATCAAAGTTATCGGCGATTTCTGTCCGGTTTTACGCTTTTCCCGTAACATCGTCCACCATACCGTACCGGAACCGTCAAACACGCCTTTACCGGTAATACGGATATGCTCTTGATTATTGGCAAAAACGAGAGGATGCATTGCGTAACATTCTACTCCTTCCCACCGCGTCCAAACAGGCTTATAATAATCGGGATCAGGAATAAAACTAATCAGACTATTTTCTTCAAGGTACAGCGCTGTATTGGAAAAAATTTCAATAGGTCCTGTTTTCCATATCCCCTTACCGATATGGAGAATTCCACCTCCGGCTTCTTTTATGGCATTAAAGGCGGCGGCAAAAGCTTCCGAATTATCGTGTTTCCCATCTCCCTTTGCACCAAATGAAGTAATGCTCCATTCAAACATCTTATTTACTCCTTATCTTGAAAATCTCCTATGGCAATGAACAATAAAACGTATTGCTGAAAATATTCAGTTTGATTATTGTATTTTTCTGACATTACTCTACATTTTAAATTTAGGCGGTGATAGCGAAGAACCGATGTAACCCACGGGAGACTGATAAAGGAACTGGTCCGTGAGATAGAGGGGTGGGTAGTACCGATACAGTTAAACCGAGAGGTAGGGTGGAAAGAAGTCCCTCGTAAAGCCCGATTTTACCATAACCACAAGTCAAACTGTTGAAGGGGGCGAATTCTTAATTTGTTGACAGTGCTTTCCTTTGGTATGAATCAATATATGCATAGCGGTATGAAAATGAGAGGTATCCACGTTAGGCATCCGTCAAATTTCTGACCCATCGCTCTTTGTTGAAGAAATGCCGCGCAACAAAGTACTTGGCTATGTCGGATGTCTTGAGGATTGCGAACATGGCTACGGGTCCAAGCCTCGTGAAAAAGGCGAGGAGAAACGCGCCCGGTACGAATATCAGCGTATTGACCGAAACATCGGCGTACATGCCCATTGCGGCGTCCCCGCCGGAGCGGGAAATGGCAAACTGGGCGTTCAACAGGCACCACAGGGGCATGTATACCAGAATCACAAAAATAAACCCAAGGCTTATGACGCGGGCATTCGCGGTGAGGTTTGAAAACACGAGCGGCACGAGCAACGCCGCCACGCCCGCGCCGGTAACGGCGATGACGATTCCGCCAATGATGGAGCCTGATTGTATCCATCGCGCTTTTACGCGGGCTTCATCAAGTTTTTCCGCGCCCAGCGCACCGCCTATGATGACTGCGGATACGGTCCAAATCCCGCCGAAAAGCAGGTAAAAAATATTGGCTATGGTGTTGCCCGCCGCCATACCCGCAACCGTCTCCGCGCCGCCTCGCCCGTTATACAGGGCTACCATGATGGTTTCGCTTGATATCCATGAAAGCTCGGACAGAAACATCATCACTGAACGGATGACTATGTCGCGGACAAGTTTTTTATTGATGTGCAGGAGCGTTGTTAAACTGGCGTAGAAATCCGGCTGTTTCCAGCTGACATAGATCAGAAAGACGGCGGCTTCAATGACCCGCGCAATCACCGTAGCCGCGGCTGCGCCCCGCACGCCGAGAGTCGGAGCACCCATATTGCCGTAGATAAGCAGCCAGTTGCCGGCGGTGTTGACGAGCGTCGCGGCTGCGGAGACGATGAGCGGAATCTTCGGCGTTCCGGTTTCGCGGAACGAACTGCCTATCGCCATGGACAGCGCCATAGGGAAAATCGCGAATGCGGAAATCCGTAAATAACTCACGCCCGCCGCCGCCAGTTCCGCTTTGGCCGCATTGCCCATAATCATCATGCCGATCATTTTTTCGGGAATAGTCCAGCAGAGACAGAAGTACAGCAGCGCGGCGATCTGACTGAAAAGCGCCTTGAATCGGAATGAGTCTTTCATGCCGTCACGGTTATAAGCGCCCTTGTACTGGGCAAGATAGATGCCGCCCGCGCCGCATATCACGTTGATTATCACGATTGAGATGAAGGTGAGCTGGTTGGAGATGTTCACCGCCGCCATGCTGACGTCCCCAAGCCCCGCAACCATGAAATTGTCAATAAGGGAGACCATGCTCGTGATAAGCTGCTGGAGCATGACCGGCAAGGCTATGCTCAACGCTTCACGGTAGAAACTCCACGAACCAAACCGGCGCACTACACTCCCAATAGGCGGCTCATCAGCCAGCCGATACCGAAGGACAGCGCGGCGACGCCAAAGCTTATCGCCGCCATTTCGGCGCAGCGCTTCTTAAAATCCATGTCTTTGGTAACGGAGAGGTAGTAGTTAAAGAGAAAAATGATGCATACGGCAATCGTCAGTGTTATTGCAAGGGCAATGAATTTGTTCGACAGACATAAAAAGGGCAGAATGAGCAGGACTACGGTGATGAAGTATGCGGTTCCGGTATAGAAACTTGATGTCGCGGCTTTTGGGTTTCCGTCCGCCTTTGCGGAAAGGTATGCGGAAGCAGCCATAGAGAAAGCCGCGCTGACGCCCGTTACAAGTCCGGCTATGGAGATCGTCTTTGTATCGCCGAGCGCAAGGGTAAATCCGGCGAGTGCGCCGGTAAGTTCCACCAGCGCATCATTTAGACCAAGCACAACGGAGCCGACGTACCGGAGTACTTCTTCGTCAAGACAGCCAAGAAGCGCCTGTTCATGGGCGTCTTCATCCGCGCTGATCGTCTCAATGTCCGGGTAGGCTTCTATCAATGTTTGGTATTTTTGCGCCGCGATGCCCTCGTTTTTTTCCATGCGTTTCAGAACAAAGGTCAGCCCTAACACGCGGGCAAGCGCAACGGTTCTGAAAACCTTGCCCGCATCCGGCGATATCTTTTGTCCCGTATGCGATTCCCAGAAGAGCGAATGTTCGTATTCATCGTGACCGACAGAACGCGGAATTTCGGCGTTGCGTTCATTCGGGCATAATATCGCGAGTCTTGTATAGATGCGGTATTCGGTAATCTCGTTCTTTTGACATGCAAGCGCGGTACTGAGCAGTGCGGGATCGGTTATCATGTTCTACAATATAATGAAAAAAGAACGCATCGTCTAGGCTGAACAGTAAGCGAGCGACGTAAAAAAGGGAAAGTGGAGCGAGGCGGGAACAAGCGAGCCGCGCTAAAAAATGCGGGGCGTTGTGCGCGATGCGTCCGTTCTTTTCTCTTAAAGGCGCTTTCCCTCTGTTTGTTCTGCTGCATTGCATGGGAGGAATGGAATAGATCGCGCCGCTTCCTATTTTTTCGTTGATATGCTAGTATACGTGTATTATGTCAATCACGGAAGCGATACTATGGGTACGGGAGCGTATGGAAAACGCGCTCATACGTTCCGGTAGAAGCGGCGCGGAAGTCAGGCTGTGCGCCGTGTCGAAATTTCACGGCGCGGCCGCTGTGGAAGAAGCCTATAACGCGGGGCTGCGGCTTTTTGGGGAGAGCAGGGTTCAGGAGGCGTCCGGTAAATTCGCCGGTTTTAAGGAGGCGCGCCCCGATGCCCGCGTTCATTTAATCGGAAGCCTTCAGCGCAATAAGGCGAAATCCGCGGTGAGTCTGTTCGACTGTATTCAATCGGTTGACCGGGACTCACTGATTGACGAGCTGGGCGCAGTAACGCGGGAACGCGGCAGTCCAGTGCCGGCGGTACTGCTTGAAATGCACACCGCCGAGGATTCCAAGTCCGGTTTCCGCGGCGCGGACGCCCTGTGCCGCGCCGCGGAAAAAGTTCTTTCCTATCCGTCGCTTACGCTTTCAGGGCTTATGACCATGGCGCCTTTCACGGATGACGAGAATGCCGTTCGCAGGGCGTTCAGAACCGTTGTCTCGGCGAAAAACATGCTGGAAGCGCGGTTTCCGGGTCATTGGGAGTGCCTTTCTATGGGCATGTCGAATGATTTTGAGATCGCCATAGAGGAAGGCGCGACATTGGTTCGTATCGGTACGGCGATTTTTGGAGAACGCTCCGCATAGATTGGCGCCGCATGATGTATGCGGCGTATTGCGACTCCTTCCTTTTAATGCCATGACTTACTCCTTATCTATATGCGTTACATTTTTCATTTATTTTTTCAATAGTTCAAAACACACCATTACATAATTTCTATATTTATTATAATCTGTTAATATCAGATAGCCATTTTTTAATCTTTCATTTTTATTTTCAATGAAAACACAATCATTAATATCATATTCAATAATAGAATAATTATTATATTGTTCGCTATAAAAAGGGTATCGTAAATTATTATGCAAATATTGAAAATTAATGCCTTCAAAAACATATTGATCCAATTGGTTTCTAATTTGATTTTTTAAATTATTATCATTGCTTAATACCTCTATTAAAAAATCTATAGCCTTTGTAAGAGAATGATTTTGATTCATTTTTCTAAAATATTCAAGATTAGGATTTACAAATTTAAATATTTTTGCTCTGATATATTTTTCCATTGCTTGAATAAAAAAATATATTGAATGACGAAATTGCTTGTTTTCCTTTAAAAAACGAGCGGTTTCCTCATCTTGTTCCGCAAGTAATTTATATTCATCAGATACGTTCCGGCTGTATGCGAACCTGTGGTCCGACGATGTTCCGCAAGCTGCACTAAAAGTAATGCGGGGTCAGATTGCAAAGCAGCCCGCCCCGCGTCAATCCAAACGCCCATGGGCAGGTCTTCGCCGGATGCCGGTCGGACGCCGCCCACTTGCCATGCATACCGCACGCTGTAGGCATCCGCCGATTTTGACGTCTTACCGGTCGTGTGGTTCAACGCTCGTATCCGGTGTTCAAAATGGTTCGTCGTGTTTTCCACCACCATATCCGTCTGGGACGCCAGCGGCTGGTGGGAGGTCAGAGTTTTATCCGCCGGATGAATGCCGAACACCAGTTTTGTGCGCCGCTCATCTTTTTGTTAAATCGGATCGAAGAGTTGGCGAAATCCCGCATGGCGTCCGTCGCTTCTTCATTAGCGCATTTCAACGGAAAAGTTGTATTTTGTAATTGTGATGACCCTGAAACTTCAATTTTTATTATTACTTTGTTTCAAGCTACTCGGAACTTGAACTAAAAAATTAATCGCCACCCATTTTGAACTTGATAAAGCCATGTATATGCTGGAATATGAAGGCGGTGCTGATGTTCAAGGTGATAAAGAAACAGTTATCAAACGGGCGATTAAGGCGGGCAAAAACAAAATTAAAACAGAATTATGAACAAGGCGCACAAGGTGATTTATTTGAAAAAGAACCGGCGCGTTCTTACAGCGGCGATTTCCGTTCCCCTGAATGTATCGCGCTTTCCAGTTTATTTATTTTTGTCCCGCATTGAAAAATGCGTCCCGTTGCGATATGTTTATAACCATGACATCACGGTCTCTGTTTAAACATGGTTCGGCATTGTCGCTCTTAACCCTCGTCTCACGAATTTTAGGACTAGCGCGGGAAATGACCAAGGCGAGTTTGCTTGGAACATCCGCGTTATCAGACGCTTTTTCGGTGGCTTTTATGGTACCGAATCTTTTCCGCCGCCTGTTTGCGGAAGGCTCCATCTCGGTTGCGTTTATCCCCACATTCAAAGAATATCTTCTCAAGAAAAATACGCCGGAGGTAAAGGAATTTCTCTGTTGTATTTTTACATGCTTGAGTTTTTTCGTAACCGTGACGGTTATGCTGGGGATTGCGGCGGCGCCCTTCATCATACGACTGTTCGGGCTCGAAGCGTTTAATGAAACCGTACTGCTTACCCGCCTCATGTTTCCTTTTTTGGCGTTTATTTCCATAGCCGCCCTGTTGCAGGGTATTTTGAACAGCGTCAACTGTTTTGCGCCGTCGGGTTTTGCGCCCATACTGCTCAATATCGTTACTATCGTATGCGCGTACTTACTCAAAGACGCGACCGGCAATCCGGCGCGGGCTATGGCTATGGGCGTCCTTGCCGGCGGCTTTCTGGAAGCCGCAATGCAGCTTCCTTTTGTGGTTAAACACGGGTTTACCTTCTTTTTTACGGGAGTGAAAAAAGCGCTCACGCATCCGGGAACCAAAACCGTCTTAAAGCTGGTGGGACCGACTATTATAGGCATGGCGGCATACCAGATCAACGACCTTGTGTCCACCGCGCTCGCCGGCAATGCGGGAGAAGGCGTGGTATCAAGCCTCCAATACTCGCTGCGTCTACAGGAACTGATCCTCGGCGTGTTCGCCGTATCTATCGGCACAGTGCTGCTGCCCGATCTCTCAGAATACGCAAAATCGGGAAACTGGGATTCGTACAACGACCGGCTGAACGCCGCCATGCGTATCATTGCGTTCATCACCATTCCCATTACGTTTTTTGCCTTGACGCAGGGAGAAAGCCTGATACGGCTTCTTTTTCAAGGTAGGCGTTTTACCGAAACATCGGTGGCTTTAACCAAGACGGCGTTTGCTTTTCACGTGCCCGCGCTCCTTTTCATCGCCTTAAACCGCATCCTCGCGCCCGCGTTCTACGCCCAGAGCGACTCAAAATCCCCGACTGTGGCGGGAATCATGTCCTTTGCGGTCAACATAGCGATTGCGGCCGCCCTTGTCCTGCCCATGCGCGGGGCGGGCATTGCGCTCGCCCTTACCCTAGCAAGCGTGGTCAATACCACGCTGCTCCTCATATTTCTCATGAAGAACCCGCATATCACTATGACGCGGACTATGCTATCGTTTTTTCTCTATGTGATCAAACTATGCTGTTTTTCAGCGGTATTGGCGGTACCGCTCCTGTTTCTCAAGCCCCTGCTTCTCGAAGTATGCGCCCCGTACAACCGGTTTATCCATTACGGCGTTCCGCTGGTCATCATGGCGGCGCTGTATTTTTCCGCTGGATTGCTGCTTCTTATTATTACAAAGGATACACAGGTATATGCCCTCCGCCGGATGATTGGGCGGAGAGCAGGAAAGAAAACGAGCTGACGGCGCGGGAGAGGTCCAAAAGGTCAGCGCGGCAGCGCGTCCATATCGATCTCCGCGGCAATACAGGGTACGGCGATGCCGAAGTTTTCGAGGACAGCCGGATGAATTTCGCCAAATACGCCGATGGCGTTGCCTTCGTATACGACCGATGCGGCGCGTCCGGGAATAAAGCGTCCGTCCGTTGATTCGGCGAGCGTGTATTCACGCGAAAGGTAGTAGAAAAGCGTCTGAATGTGCGCGGCTATGGCGTTGAAATTCGCCGCTTTATGGGCGCTCAACATGCCGAGGTACTGCCGTGTCGCGGTACCGTCGTTTTCCGACGGGTCTTTGAACGCCACCTTGCCTGTCTCAAAGATGTGATGCGGGTATACGGCGTTGCCCGATACGGATTCGCTCATCAAAAGGGAAGGGAGAACCGAATCGCGTACATACTCGTAGTGTTCCGTCATGGGGTTGGCAATCTGAATGATGCGGCTGCCGTCGCTTAACACGTTGTCCGCCAAGTCTTTTCTGGAGCCGAGATAGCCGTAGATCATTTCCTGATACCCCAGCCCTACGAGGATTTCCTTGACCTTCCTGCTGAAAGCCGTGATGGGGGAAAGCCGCCCCACCGTGAATTCCCGCGGACGATCAGGCTTAAACGAAGCAAGCCCCCGCCCTATCATCACGTCTTCCGCCACATCCGCGGCGTGAAGGAAGTCGTTGCGGTATTCGGGCGGATAAAGCCGGACGCCGTCAACCGCGTTTGCGCCGCCGCGTTCACTGCCGCGCGCCTTTTCAGCCTTGCAGCCCATGCGCTCAAGCGCCGCGACACATTCGTCCCCGCTCAACGGCTCCCCCAGAAACCGTTCCACTCGCTCAAGAGAGCAGAATACCGGCTCTTGAAAATAGAAGGGCGTGGTTACCGCGCGTCCGAAGGGCGTATCATAGCCGTATTCAACCGTTACCGGTTCGATGGTATAGCCCTGATCCGCCATGTCGCACGCCATGATGGATGCCGCCAGAGTTACGGACGGCTGATCCGTGCCGGTAAGTTCCACAAACAGGTCCGTATCGCCCACCTGTACCGCGCCTATGTCCGCGGAATTGATAATAGGCGGATACGAGAGAATCCCGCCTTTCGCATCAACAAGCAGCGGGTGAATAGGTTCATGCTCCTGAATAAAGCCGTATTCCTTGCCCTTGGGGTGCTGTTTGAGGATTTCCCGCAGGGTAAGCGGCGCATCCCATTGGAGCGGCACAAAGGATACCGAATCGGGATCGACGCCCTTATAGGTGATGGGCCACGTGATAATGGCGATACGGTACAGCCCCATCGAAATAGCGCGGCGTTTGCGGCCAAAATTCCACGCCAGCTTTTCCTGCGTCTGGATCATGTCTCTAAGCGATGCATCGGTAACGGCTTTGCCGGTTGCGACAAATCCCGCAAGGTATGGGCGTACTTTCTTAACGGATGCTTCGACATGTACCGCCCGTGTTGCTTTGCGGGCGGCGTACGCCGCGTCACGCGCGGTTGAAAAGAACGGATATTCGGGGCGTTTCCCCGTTCCGTAATAGATACGAAGCTGACGAGCGCAACCGGCTGTTCCCCATAGATCGGGTCTGTTCGTATCGTTTAATTCTATTTTAAGCGCGCGTTCATCCACAGGCAGGCTTTTATCGCTCTCTTCATCCAATTCGGCTTTCGCGCATGTAAGGGCGTCCTCGAATTCATCGCGGTTGTCCCACCTGCGTCCCGCTAGAGACCAGAAAAGTTCCTCATTTACTTCGATTTTCGGCATGGGATTGGTTCCTTTATTTCAGATTGGCATCAATACTATAAAAAAGGCTGAATTTTATCAAGATAGGGAAGGATAGCATATAGTATTTACGTATAGTCTAACACCGAATAATTTGGATACTGTTGTTGGTTTGATAAAAAGAGTCACCCTATCTACACGTAGTGACGACGGCTACCGGACTATGTTTACCAGCTATAGTATGTTCAAGACATGTTGCAACAAACCATTCTTCTTCCCGCTTTATTATTAGTGTCCCCGGTCAAGAGATAGTGGTTTGACACATATTTCCAAACAGATTTCAACAAGCTTGTGCATACCTGCTTCTTCTCCACCAAGAACGGAGTTGTAAACATATCGTACTCTCCATACGAGGGTACATGAACGCTGCGTTCTATCGCCGGATCATTCCAGCAAACCGCTAGCCGCCCTTATTCGCGCCTTCGCTGAAACGCGCCGCGTACCTGTAAACGCCTACGCCATTAACGCCGCGGCGTTTGCACGTCAATACCCCATCCCCTCCAATATTTGAAGGTTATTCCGCG
Organism: Treponema sp.; assembly: GCA_031276815.1. Lineage (GTDB taxonomy): Bacteria > Spirochaetota > Spirochaetia > Treponematales > Breznakiellaceae > JAIRKH01. The sequence continues at coordinate 6,936 of JAISMJ010000006.1, read as the reverse complement.
CATTGGCATGGTTGGGGTTGAGCTGTAAAGCCTTCTCCCAGTCCGCGCGGGCGCTGGCATAGTCCTTTTTGTGATAGTAGGCAAGACTCCGGTTATTGTACGCCTCCGCATCAGTGGGGTTGAGCCGGAGCGTCTGACTATAGTCCGCAATCGCCCTGTCATACTCCCCTTTGTAAAGGTAGGCAAGCCCCCGGTTAGCGTACGCCTCCGCATCAGCGGGGTTGAGCCGGAGCGCCTGCGTCCAGTCCTCTATCGCCCGGTCATATTCCCCTTTGTGATAGTAAGCAAGACCCTGGTTAAAGTACGCATCCGCATAATCGGGATTAAGCGTGAGCGCCTGATTTAGGTCCTCTATCGCCATGTCATACTCCCCTTTGTAAAGGTAGGCAAAACTCCGGTTAAAGTACCCATCCGCATAGTTGGGATTGAGCCGGATCGCTTCATTGTAATCCGCAATCGCCCGATCGTATTCCCCTTTTTCAGCATAGGCAAGACCCTGAATAAAGTACGCCTCTGCATCAGTAGGGTTGAGCCTGACCGTCCGGTTATACTTCCTTTTGTTTTTATAGGCATTACCTCGTTTAGCGTCCGCCTCCGCATCAGCGGGATTACGCCTGACCGTCCGGTCATCTTCCCCTGTGTCATCGCGGGCATTACTCTGGTTATTATACTCATCCGCATAATTGGGATTGAGCCAGCGCGCCTGATTGAAGTCCGCAATCGCCCGGTTATACTCCCCTTTTTTAGCGTAGACAGCGCCCCGGTTATAGTACGCATCCGCATAAGTGGGATTAAGCTGGATCGCTTCATCATAGTCCGCAATCGCCCTGTCATACTCCTTTTTGTAAAGGTAGGCAAGACCCCGGTTATAGTACCTATCCGCACAAGCGGGGTTGAGCTTGATCGCTTCCGTGTAGTCCGCAATCGCCCTGTCATACTCCCCTTTGTAAAGGTAGGCAAGCCCCCGGTTAGTGTACGCATCCGCATCAGCGGGGTTGATCCGAAGCGCCTGCGTACAGTCCTCTACCATCCGGTCATACTCCCTTCTTTCCTTCATATCGCCCATCGTTTTTTTCTTCATTTCAGTTTCTCCTTTTGAATATGGTTTGTTGTGTTCTTACGCCCGTCAGCCTATGGGCGGGCTTTTTGTAGCGAACTCCGCATGAAGCCGCTCCTTCTTCACAGGCGGCGCTTCCGCTAGCATCCACCACAGGCGCTCCAGCCCATGCACATTGTCAGGCAGCCACCACGCCCGCGGATGCGGCGTGGGGCGCCGCGCCATGAATGGGAATCCGCAGCGCTACCCGTCCTTCATTCGTCATAGCGCCGGGGTTCCGCGCGTTGTTCCTGACGAACGCCTCTTCAAGGCGCTTGAGACGCGCTCCGCTTTTTCACGCTGCATCTCCCTGTCAATCGTGGCGTAAGACGCTGTTTTGCGCGTTTCGTACAACGCCTTCGCTTCGATATGCAGCGTGCGCATTTCCGCCGGCTTGTCTTCCGGCAGCCCCCGGACGGTCTTGTTCGCGGTGGAAACAGAACTGATGTTCTCGCTCCATGCAAAGAACTCCGGTTCTTTCGCCGGGATGTACTGTTTTTCAGACATAGTAATCTCCTTAATAGGTATATATTCATCACGCCGAATGGCGCGGATGATTACGGTCTTAACGCCGGCGCTAACGAGACTGTCCGTTAGGACGGAGAAACCCGGAAATGCAGAGAAACATACGGGAAACGCCGGAATCAGAGTAGTCATGTTGCGGGATAGAGCGGCGCGGCGTGAGAAAAACCGCCCCTCGCCCCGCGTTCTGCGGAGCGGGATGATACGGGAATTCAGAGCGGCGCGTCCGGCTACTCTGTATATAATAGCGCGTATCAGTACTGTGCGGGGGGGGGGGGGGTCCGCCGCCATGCATACCGGCTGCGGAACGGCGCAAAAAACGGGCGCGTATTTCTTTCCACACAATAGACATGCGTTGTATATAACAGCACAGAAAATCGAGAGGCCGGCAGTACTGCTATGAATGTTCTGTGAGAGCGGCGTGGAAAAAATCATTACTTTCTTTCAATCTCCTTTGCAACGTTTTACACATGATCTTTATAAACTTCATACAATATATATCTTTCTTTTTCTTTTGTCAACGAAGCTTTTCTCCACGTTTCACACGAGGCGAGCGGCTCCGGCTCGCCCGTCCACGCTGGGGAAAAAGAGCGGACAGAGCGGGAGCCGTGTCCGCTTCTATGAAATGAGACCGTGAAACCGCTCCAAACCCTTTTGAAGCAGCGCCCTTTCGTTCCGTTCCACACTTTTTTCACGCCGCTATTGGCGAATTATGTATCTTGTGAAGATAAACATTGTTTATTATGATAAAGCGTTTACAAAACGCACAGGAGAGCGAGCGCACTACGGCTCCGGTTAATCAGCGCATGAAACGAATTGATAGGCTACAGTATATTGTTTTATTCCTTTTTTCTTTGTCGCCGGCGGGGACCGCTTCTATCCTTCATGCCCAGCAGACGCAGAGCATACGCATCACGCTTGAAGAAGCGCAAGAACGCGCCGTACAGCAGAGCGTCAGCCTGCGCAAAAACGCGCTTGACCTTGAGACCGCGGCATACGCGGCGAATCACCTGTGGTCCGAATTCTTTCCTTCCATAAGCGCAAGCGCTGGCGTCAATTACGGCTCGAATCTCTTTACCAACGGCGGGTTTACATTAGAGGAAAGTAATGCCGGGTACAGCGTTTCCGCAGGCGTCAGCCTTAATTTGAATGCGGGGCTTCCCTTGTCCATGCGGATCATTACCCTTGCCTATCAAAGCCAACTGCTGACCTATGAGGACGCGAAGCGGCAGCTCGGCATACAGGTAACGAAGTCGTTTTACAACTTGCTCGCGGAGAAGCAAAACCTCGCGCTTCTGGAGGAAAAGCTCGATCTGGCGCGGAAGCAGGGGGAAAAGAGCCGCACCGCTTTCAGAAACGGGCTTGTTTCTGAACGGAGCGATATGCAGACCCAGCTCGCGGTAGAAAACGCCCGCCTTGACATGAACAAGGCGTATATCCAGTACGCCTCGCATGTACGGGACTTCCTGACCTTGACCGGCATGGACGCCGCTGACATGGACGCCTCCGGCGTGGAGCTTGAGGGCGTCATTGAAATCGCGGAGGCGTCCTTTGACGCCGAGTCGCTTATTCGGGACTTCCTCCCCCAAAGACCGGACATTGTCCGGCAGCGGCAGACCATTGAACGGCTCGAACTTACCAAACAACAACGCGCCTTGTCGGGCAAAGCGCCTTCGCTGAGCGGCTCCATCCGGTGGAGCGGTTCACCGGGAAACGCCGCTTCTTCCGCGCCGTTCTCCGATAGCGTGAGCGGAAGCCTTTCAGTTACCATTCCCATTGACCCGTGGATACCGGGAACCAAATCGTATCAAACCGTAAAAAGCGCGGAAACGGATGTTGAAAAAGCCCGCCTCGATCTGGTGAACGCCGAAACCACAGCTAAAAACGAGATCAGGAACCTATGCGCGGGTCTGCGGAACTTGTGGGGAACCATTGAAATAGCCCGTATACAGGCAACTATTGCGGAACGCGCCTACCGGCTTACGGAACAGGCGTTTCAGCAAGGAGCGGCGGAGGCGTTGACGCTGGAAGATTCCCGCAACGCCTTGACCGCTGCCCGTCAGCAGCTTTTGAGCGCGGAATTGGCATACAAACTGGGCATCCTTGATATAGAGGCTGCGGTTAATGCTGACTTATAAACGGAGGGTATAGGATATGAAGACATCAGGCTCGCGCAATATGCGGCATACTACACGGCGCGGCTCACGAAAAGCCGTAACCATCATCATCTGGGCGCTTGTTTTGATTGTTACCGCGTGCATTGTATATGCGTATATACAAAAACGGCAGCCCGCGGGGCGTTCCGCGCAGCAGCAGCCCTCACCGCAAGCCGCTCCTCCGCAAGCCGGCGGCGGGCAAGCGGCGCGTCCGCCTCAGGGCGGAGCCGTTGGGCAGAACGCTTCCGCCGCCGCGCGAAACGCGACCGTAGTACGCATTACGTCTGTTGAAACCGGTACGATTGAAAACGCCATCTTGATAAACGGAGACATACTCACGGGCAGGGAAGTGTCTATCTACCCGACTGTGGCGGGCAGGCTGGCTGAACTGCGGCTCAAAGTTGGGGATACGGTTACGCGGGGGCAGGTCGTCGCGCTGATTGATCCGTCCCGCCCGGGCGAGGTCTTTTCGCAAAGCCCCGTCATAGCGACCATAAGCGGCACCATCACGTCGTCTCCGGTTTCAGCGGGCAATACGGTATCGACGGGTACCGCGATCTATACGGCGGGCGATCTTTCCAATTTGCTGGCGGAAACCTTTGTGCCGGAACGCTATGCGGCATCAGTAGAAAAAGGCTTGACCGCCTCCGTTTCTCTGGAAGCCTTTCCAGACGAAACGTTTGCCGCAACTGTGGACGAGGTAAGTCCGGTGCTTGACCCGTCGAGCCGCACCCTGCGGATACGGCTGAAGTTTAACCGCGGTGACGTCCGCATCAAAGCCGGCATGTTCGCTCAGATAACCCTCGTTACCCAGCGCAGAACCGGCGTGAAAGTCCTGCCGCGTGATGCGCTTATCAACACGTACGGCTCCTACATCGTGTTTACGGTTGACGCTCAAGGCAGGGCGCGCCGGAAAGAAGTTACCCTTGGACTTGAAAGCGAAAGCATGGTGGAGATAGCCGAAGGGCTTGAATTGGGAGAAACGGTGATAGTCGCGGGGCAGACCTTTCTATCAGACGGCGATCCGGTGCGGACGGTTGAATAGCGTCAACAAGAAGGCTCATCCGTCTGGTCGCGCGCTCTACTCTTTATCAATCGCATGAGTCAAGTCTAATCAGTTGACGAATCTACGCTTTATCAATCGCATGAGTCAAGCTTAATCAGTTGATGAATCTACTCTTTATCAATCGCATGAGTTAAGCTTAATGAGTTGATGAATCTACGCTTTATCAATCGCATGAGTTAAGCTTAATCAGTTGATGAATCTAATCTGTATCAATCGCACGAGTTAAGTCTAATCAGTTGATGAATCTGACCCTTATCAATCGCATGAGTTAAGTCTAATCAGTTGATGAATCTGACCCTTATCAATCGCATGAGTTAAGTCTAATCAGTTGACGAATCTAATCTTTATCAATCGCATGAGTCAAGTCTAATCAGTTGATGAATCTGACCCTTATCAATCGCATAGCTTAAGCTTAATGAGTTGACGAATCTACTCTTTATCAATCGCACGAATTAAGTCTAATGAGTTGACGAATCTACTCTTTATCAATCGAATGAGTCAAGTCTAATCAAGTGGCTGATCTGAACTTTATCAATCGTATGAATTAAGCTTAATGAGTTGACGAATCTGATCTGTATCAATCGCATGAGTTAAGTCTAATCAGTTGATGAAGCTAATCTTTATCAATCGCATAGCTTAAGCTTAATCAGTTGACGAATCTACGCTTTATCAATCGCATGAGTTAAGTCTAATGAGTTGACGAATCTACGCTTTATCAATCGCATAAGTTAAGTCTAATCAGTTGATGAATCTGACCCTTATCAATCGCATGAGTTAAGTCTAATGAGTTGACGAATCTACGCTTTATCAATCGCACGAGTTAAGCTTAATCAGTTGATGAATCTACTCTTTATCAATCGCATGAGTTAAGTCTAATCAGTTGACGAATCTACTTTTTATCAATCGCATGAGTTAAGCTTAATCAGTTGATGAATCTAATCTTTATCAATCGCATGAGTCAACTCTAATTAGTTGACGAATCTAGTCTTTATCAATCGCATGAATTAAGCTTAATGAGTTGATGAATCTACTTTTTATCAATCGCATAGCTTAAGCTTAATGAGTTGACGAATCTAATTCTTATCAATCGCACGAATTAACTCTAATCAGTTGATGAATCTAATCTTTATCAATCGCACGAGTTAAGCTTAATGAGTTGATGAATCTACGCTTTATCAATCGCATGAGTTAAGTCTAATGAGTTGACGAATCTAACTCTTATCAATCGCATAAGTCAAGCTTAATGAGTTGATGAATCTATGCTTTATCAATCGCATGAGTTAAGTCTAATCAGTTTGCAAATCTAATTCTGATCAGTCGACTGAAATTGGCGAGATCAGTCGACTGAAATCGACAGGATCAGTCGACTGAAATCGGCGAGATCAGTCGACTGAAATCAGCGATTTCAGCCGGCATAAATCAGCGATTTCAGCCGACTGATCTAAGCCTGATCAGCCGGCTGAAATCAGCGGGATCAGTAGGCTGATCTACGCCTGCGCGGTCAGCGTGAATTCGGAGCGAACCTCCCGCACGGTTTTGAGTACCGCGCTGCCGTTCTTCGCCGAACTCTGGGTGATGATCACGAGACGGTAGGCAGTCCCCGCCGCAAGAGACGCGGGCGCTATCGCCTTGAGCGTGCGCGGCTCGTTCACCGCAAGTATCGCCGCCTTTACCCGCGCTCCGCTGCCGTCCTCAAAAAACAGCCCAACGTCCCCCTGATGGTCAGCGTCTCCCTCCACCTTCAAGCCGTAGCCGTGAACGGTCAAGAGGTTGCCGATGGTGATTGACTCGTCCACCAGTCCGGTCGATTCGTCAACCGCCTCGCCGATGAACCCTTCCCGCTGGTCTATACCGTCAAACTCAAATTTTACCTTGTCCCGAATATAGGAGCGGAACGCCGCGCTCACTTGCAGCCGCGCTTCGGGAAACACGCCCTCCGGTAGGTGGGTCTCCGTGCCGTCATACTCGCCCGGCGCGCGGATTCGCAGGTTGAACAGCGGGGTCTTGATCTTGTAGCCGTCCGCGGCAAGGTAGTACATCAGTTCCAAGCCAGCGGTCAAGCCCTCCTCGATCACCTTCGGCGAGGTCTCAATATT
>JAISMJ010000051.1 GCA_031276815.1 Treponema sp. | reverse complement strand
CATACCCGTTAACCGTGTCGGACGCCCGTTTGAGTCGCGCTCCGTAATGCCGACCGTTTCGCGCACCTGCGCCCACGACCCGTTTGCCCGTTTTATACGGAAATCAATATACGGGGCGCTCTTGGCTTCGCCGCGCAAGAATATATCGAATTCTGACGTGACAGACGCCGCGTCATCAGGATGTATGCGTTCAAGCCGGAACCCTATGCGCGGCTCAAAAGCGCCGGCAGGCATTCCTACAATGGCACGCCATTCATCGCTGTAATAGGCGGCATCCTCGTTGATGCGCCAATCCCACAGACCGGTACCGGAGGCGGCGAGCATTCTCCGTAGCGTGTCCGCATCAATGGGCGAACCTATAGGTTTATTTGACATGTGAGTATCCTTTCTTGCTATGCGGAAATGTACGCGTAATCAATTCATTTCTCTTTAGTGTTCAGAATCAAGGGTTGTACTTTGAAACTATTTCATATATGGCGCGGTTCCAAAATTGTCGATAGTATGCCGCGCAATCGCGTGAATCTATCATGTCGTGATGCGTTTGGATTACGCCGTACGCCGCAGCCGCACATGCTCAATATCGTAGCTGAAAAGCTCCCGCAGATCGCTCAAGCCAAGCGCCATCAGCGCCATGCGGTCAATGCCTATGCCCCACGCCGCGACAGGCACGCTCACGCCGAGCGACGCCGTAACTTCCGGACGGAAGATACCGGAGCCGCCAAGCTCAAACCAGCCGAGTTCCGGGTGTTTTATATGCACTTCCACCGAAGGCTCCGTAAAGGGAAAATAGCCCGGCACATATTTCACCTCTTTTGCGCCGGCAACCTCCATGGCGAACATTTCGAGGAAGCCAAGCAAAGTCCGGAGGTTCACCTCCTCTCCCAGCACGATGCCTTCGGTCTGGTAAAAATCGGATAAGTGAGTCGCGTCAACGCGGTCATAGCGGAAACACCGGAGCATACCGAAATATTTGCCCGGAACGTTCGCATGGGGCAGCGTTTTCGCCGACATGACGGTTCCCTGGCTGCGGAGTATGAGCCGTTTGGTAAACTCCCGGTCAAAGGCGTACCGCCAGCCGCGGCTGCCCGTATTTCCGCCGTTTTCGTGAGCGGCGGCGACCTGCGAAAGCCATGGTTCCTCAATAGCCTTTGCATGGCGCGGTTCTGTGATGCGGTACACATCATGGATATCCCGCGCCGAATGGAACTGGGGCATGAAAAGCGCGTCTGAATTCCAAAATTCAGTCTCCACAAGGGGGCCGTCGAATTCCTCAAAACCCAGAGATACAAGTTTGTCTTTCACATCCTCAAGAAATTTCGCGTAGGGATTTGTACGCCCGGGAATAAGGCGTGTGGGCGGCACCCGCACATTGTAGGCGCGGAAGGATGCGGTCTTCCATGCGCCGGTTTCGAGCATCTCCGGGGTAAGGGCGCCGGTTTCCTCGCCGGTAATGCCCGCTCGCGCAAGAGCCGCCGCAACCGCATCGCGGTCTTCCGCAAACCCGAATATAACGGTTTCACGGTCGAATTCGCGGAACGCGGCGCTGCCGGCTCCGCGCTTTTTTGCAATGCCGGCTATTACCGCCTTCTCTTCGGCGGAAAGATGCGCGGACGCAATGACGCCGCTTTCCGCTGCCCTATTGAGCAAGCCGCGGATGACCGCAAGGCGTTTTGCGGCGGCGCCTGACGCGGGGCGCCCGTTTTGCGACTCATCCGCCGGATAGCTGTACACGATGCGTTTGTCACTGTCCATAGCGAGAACGCCCGTTTTGGAAAGCGCTCCAAACGCGCTGCCCGCGTCCTTATTGTCAAGTCCCAGCGTAGACGCGATCTCCGGCAGGCGCATACCCTGCTGTATCCTGACCAGCTCTATCATCCGCTCTTCCGGCGTCCCCCGCTCCTTCCATTGCGTACCAACCTCGGTTAATTCAAAAAACACGGAGGATTCACGGCGAATTTCCCGTACCAAGCCCTTGCTCAAAAGCCAAGAAAGCGCCTGATTACCGTTCCCGCTCTTAAAATCAAGGTCTTTTTCAACCTTATCAACAAAAAGCTCGTCTCCCTTGTTATAAAAAAGGATAATCTTTATCTCCAGCGGATGAAGGTTTTTTATTATCGCATTAATATCCATACTATCTCCCTTTTTTTCTATAGTAGCAGGTTTTTGCGGCATAAACAAGATAGACGCGGCGGCGCTTTATTTCCAGACCGTACGTCTTGAGCGCGAACATGCGTTACCACGATATGTCAAACATCAGGGGCGAACATCAGAGTAATACCGGCGTTTTTCCCTTTCGCGCGTCCGCTGCTTTTTCCGCGAGCGTTACAGTGTCAGAAATCCTTTACAAAAGGCCGGCGTAAAGCCCAAGTCTTTAGGCTTGCGGATATAAGGCGCACCGATAAAGATACGTACCAACAGAGGGACATAAGACGCGATAAGAAAGATAGAAACGTATAGTATGGGAAGGACTAAAGGTTCTTGCGGGGCGCAAGAATACAATGCTTGCGGAGGCTGAAACCGCTGGATTGGCAGGGCTTACTCTGCCGGTCTACGTGAGGTCTGTGAAACAAGAAGCCCGTCGTTTTCGCCTTGGGTAGCTCACTTGAACACGAAGCTTCCGTATTGTAGTACGAAGATTCCGTACTTGAACACGAGGCTTCCGTATTGCAGTACGAAGGCTCCGTACTTGAACACGAGATTTCTGTATTGTAGTACGAAGATTCCGTACTTGAATACGAGGCTTCTGTATTCAAGTACAAAAGTTCCGTACTTGAATATAGGGTTTTCGTATTGTAGTACGAAAGTTCCGTACTTGAACACGAGGCTTCCGTGCGACCGTACCGGTTGCCGGTATTCACGTATGAAGGCTTCGTACCATTCTACGGAATATCCCGTATAACGCCCGCCGGCGCCGGCGTAAGAAACGGCGCGGAGGGGGAGCGCGTTGACGGCAAGCCGGACGCATCGCCCCCAATGCCGCGCTCTTGTATACGCCGCTCCCCCTGCCTCCAAGCCTCCGCCCGCGTACCTGTCTCTATGAAACGGTACCATGCCGGCGATTGGCGGCATCCCGCGCGCCGGCAGCGGACAACCCGCCCCAACATCCGCGGCATCGCGCCCCGGCGCGCGTTACCTCTCGACCCGTTACATCATCATACATCATAAACAATTGACAAAATAAAAAGAATATGGTAAAAGGGCATTATTGGAGAATTGTGTGGAACATAATGTATTGCCCGATCCTGATGTTGTATTTCCCGTGCCTAACGTAAATACGGTAACATATGTAAAATCAACGATAAAGAACAAAAATATACGTGTTGGAGATTTTACCTATTTTAGCGATATTAATTTCGAGGAACACGTTACCCATTTTTATGAATTTTATGGAGATACATTAATTATAGGAAAATTCTGTCAGATAGCGTCCGGGGTTGAATTCATAATGAACGGCGCAAATCATCAAATGGATTGCGTCTCAACATTCCCCTTTTATATGTTTGAAAAATGGCATGAGCCTGTACCTTCAGTAGATAAATTCCCATTGAAGGGAGATACCATTATTGGAAATGATGTGTGGATAGGGCAACATAGTACCATATTGCCCGGAGTAACCATAGGAGACGGGGCAATAATTGGCATGAAAAGCGTAGTGGGAAGCGATGTGGAACCTTATACAATAGCCGCCGGAAATCCGGCAAAAGTTATTAGAAAAAGATTTGATGAAGAATTAATAGGCTTAATGTTAACATTAAAATGGTGGGATTTACCCGTTGAGGACATAATAAAAATAATACCGTTATTACATAACAACAATATAGAACAGGTAAAGAACGAACTAAGAAAGATAGTAACATAAGAAATTAATGAGGTAAAGCCATTCCAAACTTCGCCTAACAGGGCTGTTTACGCGCCCCAGCATAGCTGGGGACGCCGTCGGTAGGCGGATCGGACTCCGCAACGGCTAGGTCATTCCGCTACGCTCCTTCCACGCCTCCTTCACCCAACATTGCCCGCCGGGGGCGGGCAATGTCAGATACAGCCAGAACGTTATATGCCATGCCTCCTGAATTACTTGAAAATAAGTTAAAACATTGTTGACAAAATAGAGAATATGGCTTTATAATAAATAAAGGAGGATTATATGCCAAGAGCAAATTTTAAAGGTTTAAGTAAATCAAAGGATGAAACTTGGAAAGTCTATTACCAACATCATCATTCATCTCTTCGTATTGTGATTCCAAGTAAAACAGGAAAATATTTTTTAATAAAGCAAAATGAAAATGGTTCTTTGACTATAAAATATTATAATAAAATATTATCTATTGGTGATGAAAGTTATGCCTATTCTGAAGTACTGCCGGAAATATGTCCTGAATTTTATGGAAATGAAATAGAGGCTGATAAATTTCTCGTAAAAAATATAGATGATCCTCGACTTGCGTCTTTACATTTTGGAATTTATGGTTATTGCATTGATCATAATAAACCGATATTAAAATATAATACTATAGAAATTAATTCGGAATTATTTTATTGCAAAAAAGAAGATGACGAAGATATTAAAATTATTTTGAATGTGTTTTGTGATTTAGTAAAATGTTCAATTGAAGATTTACAATTTGCAGTTACCGAATACATGAAAACAGATTCAACTATATTAGATAGTGAATTTATAAGTGTTAACCCAACAGCGAGGGAACGTTCAATTGTACCCCATTATCCTGGAGAGAAGGAATAAATATAACAGGAGGCACGGCATATAACAGGATTGTTTACACGCCCCAGCTCCGCTGGGGACGCCACCGGTAGGCGGATCTCTGGCTGCGGTTTGCTCTGGTCTCCGATACGTTCTATTCCCACGCAAAACCTCCGCCACATTTTGCTGGTTGCATTACGGTCGGCAAATGTCATATACAGCCGGAATCGTTAGGCGACCTTGTGTTTTGTAAGGGTCTCCCATGAGTTGTGAGAAACTCTCGTACGGTTGCGAGCGGTCCGGTACGCGCTATGCGTTTCGTCCGGCACCATGGATGAGTCCGCCGGACTATCAAGAGATGCTCGCAAGAGGACGGGAGATCCGCCGCAACCCTCCCACTTCCGCGGACGGACGCTTAAGAACAGTGTGAGCCATCCCATATACGTACCGTTCTGAATGACTGGCGCGTTAGTCGCGAGGCGCGAGGGTTCTTGGCTCGGAACGCGAACTCTGGACCTACCCTACTATCACGCCGTAATCAAGGACAAGATCATGGCATCCGTCAACGCTTCATGCTGCGGTAGCCGGGGATATGTTCAGGAGATCAGCGATACAGGCGCACTGAACGCTCTGCCGGACCATGAAACCTATAATGCCCTTCTCGCGGCTTGCGCGAAACGTATAAAGCGTTGGCGGTGAACATACAGCCGCACGCGTAGGAATAGGGGGGTTGAAGGAATAGGAGAAAAACCAACGCGGGGAGACGTGCGGAGCGCACTCTTGGAACCGCTCGTCGAGAAGCGCAGCATGATGTATATGATGGCTGCCAGTGAGCGGAGTGCCATCGGGGTTTATTCTGTTCCAGAGAAGAAGCCCGCCGAAGGACGGCTCGTACGGGACGTCATTGGGCGAATGAAGCGTCCGAAAGGAGATAGAACGCCGTATCCGTATGAAGATGCGGCGGCTTGCCCTTTGTACGGGGATTGTCCGGCGGTTCCGTGGGCATCTATATCGCGCGATGCCCTCTCCTTGTTTGCCCTTTGCTCCCGCTTGGTAGGCATACTCCCTCATGCCGCAAATACGCTACAACACTGCGCCTAGCCTTTCGGCGGTATGCGAACCTGCGGTTCAACGATATGACGGCGGAACAACGGCGCGGGACTGTTCAGACCAAAGGGCTGCAACCCTTCAGTCCGCATGTACGACCCATGATGCGCCGCTGGGACGCTTTTATAGCGGTATCTCTTGCTAGTTATGTGATATGGTAGGTTTCGCCAAAAAATCTTCAGGAGACACATAGAGATATGCTTTTTCCACGGCGTCTCCCTGTTCTTCGGCGTATATTCTCATGTTTTCAAGCTGTTCCGTAGAAGATGTAATATACGATTCCCGAAACGCTTCATCAATGCCCTCGTATGTCCGCGCCACTTCTATCCGGTATTCCAAATTATACATCCATGCTTCAAACAGATTAAAACCCGCCGGGCATATCATTAAAGCTCTGCCGCGATCTTCCCTTCCGAAGCCGCTTACCTCATTTGTATCAAAATAAAACAGATTTTTTGCCATGTACCACTTATAAAACTGTACCCTTTCGCTGTTGGTACTAAGTTTCTCGCCGTTATAGGCAAATTCCTCATTCAGAAACAGTTCTCTGCCATCCGCAATAGCGGTACGAATCTCCAATATATTGAGAATACGCCCATCCGCGTCCTTAATATAACTGCACCATGTCGGGTCAAGCATGATCCATGTATCAAGACTCTCAATATACGCATGGGTAATGACATGGTTGTCCGCATCATAAGGTGAAAAGGGATAAATCCCAATCGTGCGGGCTGGTATACCGATACTCAAAAGACATTCGGTTACTATATAGGACAGATTAAGACAGTTAAGCCCCTGCTCCGTGCCCTTGTCGTATGAATACTCAAGTAAATCAAGGGCGTTCATGGGAACATGGTTGTCATAATTACCTTTGTGGCGGACATGATTGCAGACCCAAAACAATATGTTCAGGGATTTTGAGAGATCATCGCCATTTCCGGCTATGGCGTCAAGACCATATTTGTTTTTCAAAACGGAAAAGTTTCCGTTGGCAAAGTCAGTTTGGAACGTTATGTTCACATTCTCCGTTGTTCCCCTGAAAGCGCCGTACATCTTGAGGATACCGCGCAGGACAGTATACTGTTGTTCCTGCTGGTACTGTGCATCCTGTTCCGCCTCTTCCACAGGCGCTACGGCGTGGTTTGTCGCGCACGCGCCCAACATAACCATTATTGAAATACCTATGACCGCTATGTTTGCCGCCGAACCGGTACTATTCATACATTCCCTCCATAGAAGCGTATATTCTTACACAGAATTATATGCCGCTCTGTTAATAAGGTCAAGGCGTTTCTTTTAACCATTAGGTACCCCTAACTGCGCCTAACAAACTATGGTACGCTCGTAGTCCGCGCTCATACATTCGTGTATAGCCGGAACGTTACGAAAGGGGAGCGCCGTTGCGGTAAAAGGCGGATCGCTTTTTCTTTACCCGCGCTCCATGCTTCCCCCTTGTCTTTCTTTACTATTTTTCACTATACTAGCGTCATGAGTAAACAGCACATAGTATCCGCTTTGGTTGAGAACCGCGCTGGAACCCTTAGCAGAGTGTCCGGTCTTTTCAGCAGGCGGGGGTTTAACATTGACAGTCTCACCGTCGGGGAAACTGAAGACCCGTCAATTTCACGGCTGACCATCGCGGTACAGGGAGGCGGCGCGGAGATTGAGCAGGTTGTCAAACAGCTTGGAAAGTTGGTTGACGTCATAGCGGCGCGGGAACTCGATAAGGTCGCCTGTATACGGCGGGGGATTATGCTGGTTAAGGTCCGCGCGGATGAGAAAGCCCGGCCCAATGTCATTCAGGTTGCGGGTATTTTCCGCGCACGTATTATTGACGTTTCGGCAACGACTATTACCCTAGAAGCCACCGGTGATGTTGAAAAACTCGAAGGACTGCTACTTTTGCTGCGCCCTTACGGTATTCTGGAGCTTGCCCGCACCGGACTTACGGCTCTGGAACGCGGGTCAAAGATGCTTACTCAATAGGAGGAAATATGGCGATTATGTATTATGAGAAAGACTGCGATCTGGGCGCCTTAAAGGGCAAAACCATCGCTGTCATTGGATACGGCTCACAGGGACACGCCCATGCGCTCAATGCGAAGGAATCCGGTCTAAAGGTGATTATCGGACTGTACGAAGGTTCAAAGTCATGGAAGAAAGCGGAAGAAGCGGGATTTGAGGTAAAAACCGCACGGGAAGCCGCCGAAGCCGCGGAGTTCATCATGATCCTGATCAATGATGAAAAGCAGGCGAAATTGTATCAAGAGTCTATAAAACCGGCGCTGAAGCCCGGCAAGACCCTTGCGTTTGCCCATGGGTTTAACATTCATTTTGGGCAGATCATTCCGCCGGAGGATGTAAACGTGGTGATGATAGCGCCGAAAGGTCCGGGTCATACCGTGCGGGAGCAGTATCAGGCGGGCGCGGGCGTACCCATGCTTATTGCGGTCTATCAAGACGCGACCGGCGGCGCAAAACGGCTTGCGCTTGCGTATGCGGCGGCAATCGGCGGCGCACGTGCCGGTGTGCTTGAGACCACCTTCAAGGAGGAGACCGAGACCGACCTCTTCGGCGAACAGGCGGTGCTGTGCGGCGGCGTGTCCGCGCTTATGAAATGCGGGTACGAAGTACTCATCGAAGCGGGGTATCAACCGGAAAGCGCCTACTTTGAGGTTATGCACGAGATGAAACTCATCATCGATCTGGTGAACCGGGGAGGACTGGGCTTTATGCGCTACTCCATTTCCGATACGGCTGAATACGGGGACTACGTTACGGGACCGAAGATCATCACCGAAGAAACAAAGAACGCCATGCGTCAAGTACTGAAAGATATACAGACCGGCGCATTCGCCCGCGAATGGATACTCGAAAACCAAGTGGGACGTCCTTTCTTCAACCGTATGCGCACCCTCGAAGCCGCGCACCCGATAGAGAAAGTCG
The DNA here is from genome assembly GCA_031276815.1 of Treponema sp. Taxonomy (GTDB): domain Bacteria; phylum Spirochaetota; class Spirochaetia; order Treponematales; family Breznakiellaceae; genus JAIRKH01. The sequence continues at coordinate 6,270 of JAISMJ010000051.1, read as the reverse complement.
GCAAAGAACTGCGCTCAATGATGAGTTGGATTCATGCGCCGAACGAAAAATAATGTCATTGTGAAAAGGACGCCGGCTACTCGTCAGCGGGGAATGAAGCTTCATTCCCCGCTATCCCCGCCTTCTTCGCGCTGTTGCGGTTATGTTGGGATGACAAAAAAAGCGCCTTTATAGTTGTTGCCCTCTGATATGCGCCGCAAGGCGCGTATCCTCGCGTTTGATATGCTCGATAAGCACCTCGCCGATATCGTGTTTCGCCTTTCTAATCAAGTCGTTAGTCGGACCCGAGTGGATAAATCCAACCATCAAATCACGCGCTCTCTTTTTGAAGCCTTCATGAAATTTCCTATGGTTGTCATAACCGGGGTACTTGTACTGAATTTGAAGCTGCTCTTCATCGTAAAAATGCTTGATGGTGTAATCAACCATAAAATTTATAGTTTTTTGCAGGTTTTCGCCTCCGGAATTATTGTAACACACTGTAAAAAAGTCATTAATTGCCTGTATCAGTTGTTTATGTTCACTATCAATCAGCGTGTTGCCGGTGGTCAAGCTATCGTCCCATTTAAAGACTATTTTAGATGTGGACGCAGAGGAATGTCCCCCTTTTAGGTGCGCGATATACTGTTGAAACGGTTTGACATCGGTCTTTTCTTTAATAAGGAAACCCGCCGTAAAAAGAATGGGAGTGCTTTTCACCCATATCACCTCTACGTTGAGGTCAAACGCATCTATACCGGTAACGCCTTCGGGAATAATCCGTGTTGCCAATGTCTCATGAGGCGCTATCGTTATATAGGTTTTACTCGCCATACAGAAGCCGTGCATATTGATATTTTTTAATACGGCAAAACCGTCAAATCCATTGATGCTAATACCCGCATTGCATATATATCGTTCCGCCTTACGGTTTTCTTCACCTTCCGTATCATACATGATTATCCTCCTCATGCGCTCGGCGCCATAAGATACCGTCCCTCCGCAATTTTTTGAGCAACATTGAGAGAAACGAATATCTTCTGACTCGCGCATTGTACATCAGAAACAGTATTGGTCGCTTCATGGGATATACGTTTAAGATTTTCGACAAACTCCAAGATTAAACCGCTCCGTTTCTGGATTTCCGATGAACCTTCACGCACCTGTTGTGTGGTTTCATGAAACGTACGTAAAGCCTCCCGCACTTGAACGCCGTTGACTGACTGGGCTTCTACCGCATTCGTTACCTCGTTAAAAGAAGCGCCCATATCGTTAATTTCCGTAAACATGGCGCCCATAGTATTTACGGTTTCAAGCGACGCTTTTTGAATATTGGCGATACTAGAGCGCATCTTCTTTATTTCATTTGAAATAGACGTTGATTCTTTATCCGAAGAAGCCGCAAGGCTGCGTATTTCACCGGCGACAACGGCAAACCCTTTGCCTGCCTCGCCAGCGTGCGCCGCTTCAATAGCCGCATTCATGGCAAGTATGTTTGTTTGAGCCGCAATGTTTACCAGCGTCGTGTTCGCTTCCTCAAGGAAGGTGGACTGCTCGGCAATAATAGACAGCTCTTCGGTAAGCGCACTCAACATCTTTCGCCCTGCTCCGGAAGCCTTGCTTAATTTACCGGTGGTTTCATGCGCCTTGAATACAACCGAACGCACCGAATCAATATCCTCCACCATTTTCTCTATAGTTTCCGAAGATTTGACGCTGTTGAGCATCTGAGATGCGACAGCATTCTCCAACGTGTTGATATGCTGTACAATATCATCCACGGCATGTGCGGTTTGACTGACCGAATCCATCTGATCGCTCGTTTTTTGTTCCATCCGGTTCATACTGTCGATAATGACGGAAAGTTCCGCAGATGTTTTTTTTATCACCTCTTTGAGGTTATTACTTACATTTTGATGCTGAGACACGATATCGCTATTCATCGCATCTAACGTCTTTTGCAGATTTTCGCGGAATGCAAACAAGGCTTTTTGTAGCTCTCCAATTTCGTCATTCCGTTCCTGTGCGGACAGGTGTATATCGTACTGCATCTTCGCAAGCGAGATCGCCGCAATTTCGCTCTCTTTGATAGGTTTGACAATGTTGGTTACGATAAAAAAGATAACACAGCCAATGACAATAACAAAAATCAGTCCGATGATGCTCGCAAAGACTGCCATGATATGTACATCCGATAGGATTACACGTTCAGGCACGCCGATCATAATAGACCACGATGTCGTTGTGTTACCTAGATTAAATGAAGAAAGAAGTACCCGGACGTTTTCATCCAAAAGAGCAGAATACTTCTCTAACTGCAACGGCTGCCCAGACTGCACTGCGGTAAGCGCTTTATCAATATCATTTGTATAGAGTACGTGATCCACGTCTCTAATATTTTTTCCAAGCCGCTCCTTAAACGAATGTCCCATTATGGTACCGTCATGAGCGTACATCGCGGCTTCTATAACATCGCTATTACGGCTCATAATTTCTTCAACTGTTAATTGGAAGTCCGCAAGATCAAGGATAAGCCCCACAGCTCCCACAATGTTGTTTTGCGGCGTAACAATAGGAACAATAAAATCAACCGAGTAGGTATCAACGCCATTTACCCGTCTGGGCTCAGGCAGGCTAATGGCTTCATCGCGTGTTAAAGACGTTAATATAGCGTTATGATCTCGGCAGATGCGAAGCGTCGAACTGCCGGTTTCTCGCGAAAAGAGCGGAGCGAATTTGCCTGTCTCGGTAAAGCCCCGGTCTGTATTGGCGTTGGCATCCCCGGCGTACAGAGCATCCTGCCCATCCAAAACATCATCGCCCCACACGGAATAAAGCGCTATCAAATACGGATTAGATTCAAATACCTGCCGTATTATTTCGATGAATATAGTCCGCCTGCTGTTTATCTCAAAATTCTCATAACCGCCCAGTACCTGCGCCAAAGTCCGCGCCGTTTGGATATGTCTATCATAGATACTTTTTATAGTACGGGCTTCTTCTTGGGCGAGTCTCTGGACGCTTTGTAACTCTGTCTGAATCTGCATAGTACCCGCACGGCTCACCAAAACCACCGATATGCTGATAATCGCCACAACCATAATGCTAATAATAATGAGGCTCACACGTGTACGTAGTTTCATTTCCTTCCCTCCTGTTCTTTTAATCGCATACTAGCATATCCCTAGTTATTTGTCAATGTATGGAGAGGAACGCGTAGCACGGTACGCTGAATCGCAGGTGTTGAGGCTTATATGCCGAATCCCAGCCGCTCTGTTTTCAATACGTCCCGTATATATTCACACTGTTCCTGAAATGCGGCGGTTTTTCTGAAATCAGCGGCGGTTTTTTTATCGTTGGCGACACGCGCGGCCATTACGCCGGGATTTCTGCCTTTTATCACAAATACCGTATCGGCAAGGTACACGGCTTCTTCAACTGAGTGAGTAACGAGAATAATCGTACAGCGCCGCTTTTCCTGTAATTTCTTACGGTACAGTGAAAGTAGAAAAAAAGAAGCTTCTTCACGGGAGAGCGCGTCAAGACTGGAAAACGGCTCATCCATCAGGAGCAGGTCCGGTTCAGAGACAAAGGCGCGGGCAATAGCGAGCCGCTGTTTCATGCCGCCGGAAAGCCGGCTTGGGTATTGCGCTGCGAAATGGTCAAGCCCGAATTCCGCAAGCGCATGATGTACCCGTTCAGCGCGCGCTTTTTGGGGAACGCGGGCAAGACGCAACGGGAGTTCGACGTTGGCAAACACGGTTTTCCACGGCAGAAGACCGTAATCCTGAAAGATAACCGCGGTTTGTTTCCGCACGCCCCGTACCGCCTGACCGCCTATCGTTACTTCACCGGAGGATGGGCGCAGCAAGCCCGCTATGATGTGGATAAGGCTCGTCTTGCCGCAGCCTGAAGGCCCAAGCAGCGCGGAAATGCCGTTCATCTCCGCGCTGATAGCGTCCAGTACCGGCAGCACAGCGCCGCCGGAAAGGGGATATGATAAAGATACTGAACGAAGGATAACCTCGCTCACGTGTTAGTCGATTCCTCTCCCGTCAATTAAACTGGTTGCGGCAAGGTCTATGGAAAGGAGATTCCGTTCTTTGAGCCATGAGAAAGCCTGTTCTATCTGCGCCATGTCGGGCAGCGCGGCTTTGCGGTACCGTACAAACCGGTAGGTGTCCTGTACGGCTGCCGGAAACGAGGCTTTTTCTACTAAGAACGGGCGGTAGGCATCAGGATTTGCGTTAATGTTCTCTGCCGCAGCGTTATACGCGCGATAGAATTTCTGGATGTCGGCGCTCCGCTCATCAAGCGTCTTTTTGGAAAAAAGCATAATGCCCGCGTCAACGCCGATAGCGTCTGTAGTAGAAAGCAGTACCGCGCCCTGAGCGACCGCCGCGGTTAGCAGCGGTTCGGGCAGGCTTGCCGCATCTATCTGACCATTCAAGAGCATCTCCAGACGCACGGGCATACGGGGAATAGATACCGGCTCATAGGCATTAGACGGAATTCCGGCTTTTTCCAACTGGGCGTCAACCGTGTACTGAATAATGGTATTGGTTGAAAGCCCGATTTTCTTGCCCTGTAAATCTGCGAGACCGGTGATGCCGGACAAGGGAGACGCCGCAATGCCGTAGCGTCCATCCGTAAGGCTGGTAATTTTGGTATCAAAGCCCCCGGCTGCAAAGAACGCCGCAGCCAAAAGGTCTGAAATCGTACCGTCAATTTTGCCTGATTGCAAGGCGACATCCCGTTCCTGTGGATTTGAGAATACCACCAATTCCACCGTGACGCCTTCTTTTTCAAACAGCCCTTCATCGCGGGCAACCATAAACGGTATAGAATCCGCGTCCGGCATGATGCCGATACGGAGCGGAGCGGATACCGCTTCTTTAACAGGAGAAGCGAAACCTGATAACGAAACCGCCACAAACAATACGAGCGGCAGAGACCACCGTGTCCCTAATTTTAAGCATGAATTCATTCTAACCATCCTTTTCGCACATGATGCGTGATTTTCAACTTTTTAATAATTGCTGCTATAGACATTCTTTCCGCGCACGCTGTTCCTCATTCATATCGCGGGGCAGCCTCGTACCTGCAATTTTTCCTTTTGCATATACAGCAGCATACTATACATATACCTAAAAACGCAAGGCTTGACTATAGCGCATACTAGGCGGTGTCGTCAAGATGTCGTGTCCGTGTAATGCTTTTCCATTTTCTTTCACCGTGTTATCTTATGTTATTTCCCTCCTTTTGATGATACCGCCTCACATATCCGCTATGGCTTTTGACTCATTCGCTATGGCTTTTAAGTCATTCGCTATGGCTTTTGACTCATCCGCTATGGCTTTTAAGTCATTCGCTACGGCTTCTGACTCATCCGTTATGGCTTTTAACTCATCCGCTACGGCTTTTAAGTCAAAAGCCATGGCTTCTGACTCATTCGCCATGACTTTTAGTCATTCGACATGGCTTTTGACTCATTCGCTACGGCTTTTGACTCATCCGCTATGGCTTTTAAGTCATTAGTCATGGCTTTTAAGTCATTCGCTACGGCTTCTGACTCATTCGCTATGGCGTTTAAGTCATACGCCATAGCCTAAAAACTATGTATCATAACCACTCTATGCGGATATCAGGCGAGGGCGGCGTAACCGGAGCAGCGACAGAACCGCGAAACTGCGGACGGACGGGATGATTAAGGAGCATAGCGCAAGTATTGACACGGCGGGCTACACTGCGGGAACTTCCGGTAAACGCGGAAGTTCCCGCTAATGGATAGGGCGTACAAAAGGGGCTGAATACCAAAGTCCATCCGGCTATAAATACGAGAGGAAAGCCGGCGCGTATCCTCCGTTCCGCGGGGCAGGAAGCGGAGTGCGCGTATGCGATGCGCTTAACTGGAAGTTTGCCGGTACGGGTCTTGTGCGCTGATAGGCGGAAACGGAAGGAGGCGCGGCGCTATGACAACGAACTATAAGGAACACCATCGTATTGCAAATGTGTTTCGGCGGCTCACACAGTGGAGAGGTAGCGTTACTCGCTATGCTAAATGCATTGATTCCTTGCTTGCCGCTCTCTCTGTTAGATGTATCTTCCTCGCCTTTTGACGACACTCCCTAGGAAAGCAGGGGCGGCGGCGCCCAAAGGCGCCGAAGTGAGCTGTGGGAAGAAGCGGAGCGACTGACCGCATGAGCCCTCATTCTATCGTAAACTTCGATACTTCGCTCATTAACGCTTGTATCCTCTCTCGATTATCCGCGCTTATCCCAGCTACCCGCG
>JAISMJ010000042.1 GCA_031276815.1 Treponema sp. | reverse complement strand
AACCAGCCTAATACGGCTTCCGCCCTGTTGGCGAAAGACTGCCCGATACGGTTCTTCATACCCGGTATGGCGAGGGTTCGCGCAAAAGACGCCGTGTAGATGAGCAGGTATGCTTCCGCATGATAGTATGCGCCATTGAGAAAAGCCTCGCGTGAGGCTTGCTTACGATACGTAGTTAGCGGAACGGCGCAGTTTTTACACGTATCCTGACACGATCTACTTGATCATGATACGCCGGCGGCGTTATACTCGATCTCAATGAACGGGCGGTACAAACCGGCTTTGCCAATCAATAGGCAAAAATAAACGGAAAGGAAGTTCCCCTATGAAACAACGCTATTTTTCATATTCTTTTATAGTAGTATGTGCGGTCTTTATCTGTGTTTCCTGCAATAAAGATACTCCGTCTCAACCGGAAGGCGGGGAAATCGCGTCATTTTCAAGCAGGTCCGCGGCGCCCGCCAGGGTGATAGCCGAAATGGCGGCATACCGCATCGCATATTACGAGCCGCTTGCGGACGGCATCGCCGCGGAAGGCGGAGCGGGCAGTATTGAGGAAAGCGATGAACCGTTTACCATAACGGCGTTTGGACCTCAGGATGAGCTTCCTTCGGAGATAAAGCGTCCTTCACTGTATGCGGTGTTTTCCCAGCCCGTTGTCCCGCTTGCAAAACTCGGCGATCCCATAACGGAAGACGCGGGTTTTTTCACTATTGAACCCGCCTTAAAAGGCGTGTACCGGTGGTATGGGACAAAACTCCTTTCCTTTGAGCCGGACGCCGATAGCCTTCCCCAGCAGAAATACACCGTTACGGTTTCGGACGCCATACAATCGCTTGGCGGTAAAAAACTTGAGGGCGTTACATCGTTCAGTTTCGAGACCGAGCGGATCAGCGTACTGAGTTGGTCTTTGGGAGCTGGCGATACGTGGGTAAACGCCTCCAACGCGCTGCCTGACGAGGCGCGGGAGATTACGGCTGTGTTCTCATACGCGGTTGATTTGGATGAAATCGCCTCGTGGATCGAGATACGTGGAGCGGACAAAACCATTCCTTTTACGGTTTCGCGCCCGGAAAACATAGAGCGCGGCTACTATACCCGCAATGCCGGCGATGAGCAGTTCGTGCGTATCACCATGAGCGATAGCCCGCCCCTTGATACGAATGTGAAAGTTACCGTGAAAGCCGGCGCTCGGTCAAAACCGGGCTGGCTTGGTTCAAAAGAGGACGTTTCCTATTCCTTCCATACCCTGCGCCCGTTCAGGTTTGAATACGCCGGTGCGCGCGCGTACTCATCGCCCAGAATCAGGCAATACGATTCCATACCCATTCACGTTTCTTTTAACTACGCTGTGGATGAAAAGGACGCGGAGCGGTTCTTCTCCATACACGGAATTCCCGCCATAACCGCCGAACATGTAACGGTGTACGGCAGCACCGTCATCCTTAATGGACTGCCCCTGCGCTATGAAACAACGTATACGCTTACTATCGGTAGCGGATTGAAGGATGTGTTGGGCAGAACGTTGGGAAGCGATCGAAAAGTTACCGTGTCTGTCGATAAGGCGAACAGCTATGTATCGGTGTACGACAGGGGACCAAAAATGCTGGAAGCCGCATACCCTGCGCGGTACGCGTGGGAAACGCAGAATCCGGTCTCAATCAGCGCGATCATCGGGAAGGTGAGCGGTCCCTATGCAAGACCGGATTTCAGCAGTGCGGTTCCCCTCGACGTTTCCGCTATTCCGAGAAATCAGAAGCGCTTTTTTATGGAAGATTTATCCCCGTATCTCGGTCCTTCTGGCAAGGGAACCGTGGGCATGTATTGGCGCTATCAGACCGAAAGCGGTTGGCAGAAAGGCGGGATTGATTCCGGCGATGCATGGCTTTCGGTACAGGTTACGGACATCGGCGTTACAACGCGGTATGCGTACAATACGGCGCTGGTGTGGGCGACCAGCCTTTCCACAGGAGCGCCTATCGTCAACGCTCAGGTGCAGCTTCTCAACAGCGGAGCGGTTGTTGTTGAAGGAAAGACCGATGATCAGGGGCTTGCGGTATTCGATTTCCCATCCGGCGTTTTTGCGTCCGCGTTTTCCCGCCCTTCGTATTCGACCAGTACGCAGCGGGATGCGGGCAGGGGCTTTGGTATCAGGGTCATTGAAAACGGCGGCGCGGACCGGGGCGGAGATGAGGCTGAGTTTATCCCGAATGAAAGCCATAATATGTGGCGGTTTGACATTGCCGCCGCGACCGATCCGTTCAGCGCGGAGCAGGAGAGACCGGTTATCTTCCTGTTTACGGACCGGGGGCTTTACAGACCCGGAGAAACCGTTACCTTCCGCGGCATCGACCGTACGCTTGTGCGGGGAACATACCGGGCGTACACCGGCGCGTGGACGGTTGACGTTTCAACCGGTATGTACAACGCAAAGCCGATTGCGTCATTGAAAGGCGCGGCTACCCGGAACGGCGGCAGTTACGGCTCATTTACCCTTCCTTCAGACCTCGATCCCGGGGTCTACGCCATACGATACGCGCGCGGCGGCGCATCGCAGGTTGTTACCTTTACGGTGGCGAATTTTGAGCGGCTCAGATTCGAGGCGTCGCTCAAAACGCCCGATCTGGTTTTTTACAAGGGCGATACGCTCTCCATGCGCTTCTCCGCGGCTTACCTTGCCGGCGGCGTGTTATCCGGCGCTCCGTATACATGGTTCTGGACAAAAGATCGCGCGTGGTTCACTCCGCCCGCGCCGTGGGAACACTGGCGCTTCGGTCCGGAACAGGCGGACGGCGGCTCCTATATAGGGCAGGGGGAAAGTACGCTTGGACCGGACGGTAGCGCGGATATTACCCACCGGACGGCGTATGACGGTGTTGAAGGCGCTCCGTATTCGTACCGCCTTGAAGCATCGGTTCAAGACGCCTCCCGTCAGCAGATTTCAAGCCGCGAAACCGTCCTCGTTCATCCCGCATCGTTTTATATTGGGACGCGGCTTGATACCGGCGTTCTTACAAGCGTGAATGAGGTTGACAACAGCCGGTATTCGGCGTGGTTTCTGGCTGCCGGAAAGCCCGCTACCGTAAGCTGGGCGCTGGTTACGCCCGAAGGAACGGCATGTACGGCTACGGGAGAGATTACCGCACAATTCATCAGGTACGATTGGAAGCAGTCGCGGCAAGCCGGCATCGGCGGGCGGGTAAACGCGAGCTGGGAGCGGACCGAGGAGGTTGTTGAAGAAAAGACGTTTTTGCCCAAAAAAGACACAGCTGGCGTACTTCCCTTCACGCCGGCGCAAAGCGGACAATGGGAGGTCCGGCTCTCTTCAAAAGATGAGAAAGGCAGAGCGGTTGTTACCCGTATGGGCTTCTATGTAAGCGGCGGCGGCTGGGTTCAATGGGGCGCCGGAGACGTCGATGCGATCACGCTGACGCCTGATAAGCCGCATTATGCGGTGGGAGAGACCGCTACACTGCTGGTGCGCTCCCCGCTGCCAAGGGGAACCTATCTTTTAACCGTTGAACGGGAAGGCATCATATCAGAAAAGATAATCGAATTGGACGGCTCCGCGCGTACGATTGCCATTCCGATAGACGAATCCTATGTGCCTATCGTGTACGTTGCGCTTTCGAGTTACACGGTGCGCTCTGGTCCTCCGCAAAACACCTACTACGAGCCTGACCTAGACAAGCCCAAAGGGGTATTTGGCATTGCGGGTATCCGCGTCGATACGGAAACGCGGCGGTACACGGTGGAGATCGAACCGCGGAAGCCCGCATACCGTCCTAAGGAGCAGGCGGAAGTAACGCTCAAGGTAACGCGTGGCGGCGCGCCGGTTGCGGGCGCGGAACTCACGTTCATGGCGGTTGACCGGGGCGTTGTCGACCTCATTGACTACCATGTGCCGGATCCGCTTGCGTACTTCTATGCGCCGCACAATTTCCCACTCGGCGTGCGGGGCGCGGACAGCCGTTCTCTCCTCATCGATCCGGTTACGTATACGCTTGCGGACTTGCAGGGCGGGGACAGTGAAGTCGGCTCAAAACTGGAGGAACGGAGCGATTTCCGTCCGACCGCGGTGTTTGAGCCGTCTCTCGTAACCGGCGCGGACGGAACGGTTACGGTGACATTCCCGTTGCCCGATTCCCTCACGACGTACCGGTGTACCGCGGTTGCAGCCGGTACCGAAGATTTCGGCATTGATGAGCAGGATCTCCGCGTCAGTCAGCCGTTGAACGCCACCATAAGTATGCCCCGTAAACTGCGCTGGCGCGATACCGGTACCGTATCCCTCATGCTGACCAACCTTGATGCAGCCGATACAACGGCATCCGTGTCCCTGAACATTGACCGCGGCGCGGGAGGACTGTGGGGCGATATACTTGCCGTTGACGGAGAAGCGGAAAAAGCCGTAACCATACAGCGCGGGGCGACAACCGAAGTCCGGTTTACCGTCGCCGCTGTTGGCGCTGGTGAAGCCCGCATGACCTTCACACTCACCTCTCCTTCGGTGAATGAGCGGATCAGCAAAACAATAACAGTGGATCGTCCGGTCGTCTATGAAACCGTGAGTACTATCGGGAATCTGAATGACAGCCGCCCCTTTGTCGAAGAGGGCGTGATACTGCCGGCGCTTGTGCCGGAAGGTACCGGCAGCTTCGGCGTTACCCTTGCGGCATCCCGTTTGGCGTTGCTCAAAGAAGCGGTGCAGTACCTCATTTCCTACCCCTACGGCTGCCTTGAGCAGCGTACCGCGTCGCTCCTGCCGCTGGTTGCCTTTGGCGATCACCTCGGCGCATTCCGGTTGGAATCGCCGGTACAGAACCCCAAAGCGGTTGTTGAGAAAGAGCTTGCCGTTATTGCGAACTATAGGCTTGCGGACGGTCTATATCCTTATTGGCCCGGGGGTGGGTACGCTAATCCGATGGTGTCCTTGCGCGTGGCGCATATAGCGCTTTTGGCAAAGCAAAAAGGTTATGCCGTGCCACAAGACATTGATGGAGGCGCTATCCTTAAAAGCCTTCAGGCATATATGCTCGCAAACAAGCTGTATGAGAGCGATCCTTTCCTCACGGGGTACCGGTTGTGGGTACACGCCATGAATGGCGGTGCCACAACCGGCGGCAGGAAGTTCAGCGATGAAATCGAACGGTACCTCAAACAGGGAGACGCGCTTGGCATATCCGGCTACGGCTTTGCGGGGCTTGCCGCCTATGAAGCGGGCGATACAAAAAACGCGGCGGCCGCTTTAGACAAAATCAAGCGATTCCTGCGACCGGGAACCCGTTCCGTTGATCTGACCGATACATACGAGCGGCGCGGCGCTTTTTGGGGAGGCGATGTTGACCGCTACGCGCTAGCACTCATGCTGTACTATGCGCTCTATCCAAACGATGACATGACGACGCGTCTCGCCGTCTCACTTATTGAACGGCAGCGGCGCGGCGTGTGGACCAATACCGCGTCCTCATTCTGGGCGGTTCTCGCATTCGGACGCATTGCGGACGCTGAAGCCGCTTACGGCACGAATATGCGCGGGATCGTGACTCTCGACAAACAGCCCTTTGTACAGGCAGACTTTACCGCATACGGTGGAACGCCTGTTACCGCGCTTGAATTGTTCACGGATCCGTTCCTGCGCGATGCGAAACGCGAGACGCTGCTTCCGCTCCGGATCGAGCGGGAAGGTTCGGGCGTTCTGTACTACGGCATGAGCCTCCGGTACGGCATACCCGCCGAGATTGCGGCTATGCGCGATGAGGGCATCGGCGTTTTTGCCGAGACGTTTGACGGCGGCGGCGCGGTTGTCAAAGACGGACGCCTCATTGCAGGAAAAACCTACACGCGGCGCATAACCGTATCTTCTTCACGCGATCGCACCTTCCTTGCCCTACGTGCGCCGGTACCTTCAGGCGCGGAAATCGTGGACGCGGCGTTTGTTACCAGCTCAACAGTACCGCCGAAACCGGATGAGACGGATAGCGACGCATGGTGGGAGCGGGCGGCGCCGCCGATCAGGTTTATCATGGATGATGAAATCCGCTTTCATTGGGATTTCTTCAAAGCTGGCAGGCAAACCATAGAATTCCGCTTCCGCGCAGTCATGCCGGGCGTCTATCCGACCCCTCCCGCCCAAGCCGAGTGCATGTATGAAGAGGAGATTTTCGGGCGCTCCGCCGGAGAATTGGTGCGGATCGAAGACGCTCGGTAATGCGGGAGAGCGTCCCCACGAGGTACGCTGTTGACCGTCTGCATGAAGTAAAAAGCCTGCTATGGGTAGTAGACGATCTGTGGGAAACGGTCGTACCGATGGGGTTTGCAATACGATACAATCCTTGACAAAGCAAAAAGATTGCGTATACCACAACATATATGGTCGCAGAGACGAAATGTGTTGTCTATAACGGCGTTACGCGCAATATGCCCTAAAATTGGTTTGGACTTTATTGTATAAAGCATTGACAAAAGAAACTTTTTAAGGAAATTATTATGTTTAAATCAAGGTTTTTACTTGTATCAATATCATTAAAAATAAAAATATTAATAATAATTTGCCTGTTTGTATTTATAGTTATTTCTTGTATGGTTTCTTATGTTGAATTTGGTTGTGCAAATATTATTTCAGTTGGAATTGGGGTGGGAAAAATTATGTTTTTTTATGTGGAGTATGTAGAAATTCAGAAAAATCCACAAGTGGTTATTGCCAAACCTAATGGCGCGAAAGATAATCAAAAAAAATATATGGATAGTAAAGGATTTATATTTAAAGAACAAATGGGATCAATGATGTTTTTTGAAAATAATATGTATACACAACAATTAGTTTCATTTTATTTAAATAAATATTATTCAAAATGGATATGGAGGTAAATTATTAACTATAAAAAAAATATAAAAAGCGATAAAGAAAAATAATAGGATAAAATGGGGTACGGGCAAACTTCGCGTAAATTTTAGAATTATGCTCAAATTGGATATACTTACATAAATATTTCGCCCTTGGGTTTTCAGTTCGGTATGGCTGGCGGATGGATATATAGCACTATGAATTTTTATTCATATGATCTATATTTTAGAGGATACACTTATTATAACTTCATCAATCCGTCATCTTCTGATATATTTACTGGGATATATTAAATGGATGATGAAATCCGCTTCCATTGGGATTTCTTCAAAGCTGGCAGGCAAACCATAGAATTCCGCTTCCGCGCGGTCATGTCTATCCGACCCCTCCCGCCCAAGCGGAGTGCATGTATGAAGAGGAGATTTTCGGACGCTCCGCCGGAGAATTAGTGCGGATCGAAGACGCTCGGTAATGCGGAAGAGCGTCCCCAACGAGGAATTAATGAACTTAGAAACGGAAAGACTATTCATAACATTACTGACATTACCCCAATTAAAATTATGGGCAAATAATATTTCAAAGCTTGAATTTGAATTAAATTGTGTAAATATGATGCAGAACCGATAGAAGGAGAATTAAGGAGAATTTCTGAATATAATAAACGGTCAAATAAAATTATTGAAAATGATCCGGAAAATTATATGTATTATAGTTTTTGGTTTATTATCAAGGAAAGAAGACAATATGGTAGTAGGATCAATGGATTTCAAAAATATTCCGAATGAAATTGGAGAAATTGAAATAGGATATGGAATAGGTAAAAAATATGAACATAATGGTTATATGACAGAGGCGGTAAAAACATTTTGTGAATGGGCATTAACGAATAAAGAAATAGAAACAGTAATTGCTGAAACGGAAAAAGAACATGCGGCATCACAAAGAGTGTTGGAAAGATGCGGATTTAAAAAATATAAAGAAGAAGAAACAGCATGGTGGAAATTAAATAAAAACATCTATATAACATAATCGGGTACGGGGGCGCTTCGCCTGACAGGTCGTCTTATATGCTTCCGCCGCTAAAGCGGCTCGCGGTTCCGTGTTGCTAGGACGGCTACGCCTCCCGCACTCCGCTTCACCCACATTGTGGCGGGGCTGCCGCAATGCCATTCATATACAGCCGGATATTAGACGCACAGCCACCCGGTCAGTAACCAAATGCCCGTCCGCTATCCAAAATACTTCACGCCGGCTTCAAAAATACGCTGGCGTTTGTTGCCTGGTATGTTGATGTGGACATAGTCGCCGGAACGCTCGCTGTGTCCCATTTTGCCGAGGATGCGTCCGTCAGGGCTTGTAACGCCTTCTATTGCGAAACGGCTGCCGTTAGGGTTATCCGGCTCTTCCAGCGCAGGACGCCCCGCGGCGTCAACATAACAAAAGGCGACCTGCCCATTTTGCAAAAGCCGCCTGCCTTCGTCATCGCTGATGACGAATTTGCCTTCGCCGTGGCTCACCGGCACAACATGTACCGTCCCCGCTTCTTCAAGCGCCAGCCACGGCGAATGATTCGGCATAACGCGCGTTCTGACCATTCTGGATACATGCCGCCCAACGGCGTTAAAGGTCAGCGTGGGAGAAGACGCCGCGGATCCGCCGCGTAGCGCGCCGTCTGGTACAAGACCAAGTTTAATGAGCGCCTGAAACCCGTTACAAATGCCGAGCATCAGCGTATCTCGCGCGAGAAATTCGGTTACCGCATCCATAATACGAGGCGATCTGAATACAGCGGCGATGAATTTTCCCGATCCGTCTGGCTCGTCTCCGGCGCTGAACCCACCCGAAAGCGCGATGATCTGCGCTTCGTCAATGGCGGAAGCCAATTCGGCGATTGATTCCGCAATAGCATCCCGCGCCGTATTTCTGAAAATCACGAGTTTCGCGCGCGCGCCGGCTCTGCGGAAACTTCTTTCCATATCCCATTCGCAGTTTGTTCCCGGAAACACGGGGAGAACCACCAAAGGCGAGGCGCAGCGGATAGCGGAATGGCGAGGAGGAACATGACCGGACACGCCGCCGTCCACCGCGCGCATACCTTCTTCCCATTGCGGACACGCGGTTTCAGTGTTCCATCGTTCGGTAACGGGGTATACGTCCATGAGCGGATATTCATACGCTCGCCGGAGCGTCTCAAGCGGATATTCCGCCGGAATATCCGGCAGTCCGTCCGCGCCGGTACCGCCTGAAATACGGAACACCCGCTCCGCAACCGTCGTACCCAGAATACGGTAAGCGGGTACGGCGGCGTCCGGCGCGTCAAGCAGTGTTTTTGCCGTTTCTATATCCGGTATTTCAAGCAGTACGGAACCTTGATAGCCGTGTCCGTGCGCGGCTTCCGCCGCTTCCAGCGCCTCCGCATCCATTTCAACGCCTTGCATAGCGCCGAATGCCATGACCGCTACTGATGCGGCAATGCCGCCCGCGCCCACCGGATACGCCGCGGATACCAGAGACGCATCCCCCAGCCGCATAAGGGCGTTCATGTTCGCCTTGAACGCCTCCCATTCATCACGGGACGAATCCTGATACAAAAGCACGATGGTATTCCCGCTTGCGCCGCTTAACGCGCCGGAACGCACCCGCGCGGCGGAAACAACGCCGGCGGCAAAGGCGACCAGCGTTGGAGGCACAGTAAGGCGGACGGCGCGTTCTTCATCATGGTAGGTACCGGACATGGAATCTTTGCCGCCAATGGCGGGCACGCCGAGCGCCAACTGCGCCTCAAGCGCGCCGAGTAAGGCGGATATGGGCTTCATCCATGACGCGGCGGAATCCGGACGCTCAAAATATTCCTGTAGCGAAAGCCGCATCTTCCAGGGGTTGCCACCCATACACGCGCATTTCGCCAGCGCTTCCCGTACCGCGCCCTTTGCGCCTTCGTAAGGATCGGCGTCCGACACGTCCGGATCAAAGCCGAATGTCATAAGGCTCGCGGTACGGCTTTCTTTCTCTAACGCGGGAAGCAGCGCCGCCATGCCGCACTCACTCGTGCCTTGTTCCGCGCCGCCGAAGGGAAACAGCACGGACCCCGCGCCGATGGAACCGTCAAACCGCTCCTGAAGCCCGCGCCTGCCGCCAGAACGGAGGGACGCCAATTCCCGTTCAAGAGTATCAAGCATGACGATTGGCGGGATTCTTTCTGTTTTATCCGCTTTATCGCCCGTACCGGCGTTTTGCGGGCGTTGTACAGCGGCGCCGCCATGACCGGCGGACACGGCGGATAAAGAAATCGCGCGTTTTGCGCCGTTTGAATTGAGAAAATCCCGCGAGAGATCGACAATGAGCCTCCCCCGCCAGAACATGCGGACGCGGCTTTTGTCCGTAACGCCGGCAATGACGACCGCGTCAAGGTTTTCCGCGGCTGCCGCGGCTATGAAGGCGTCAACGTCTTTCGCGTCAACCACAACCGCCATGCGTTCCTGAGATTCGGAAACGGCAAGCTCAATACCGTCAAGTCCGGCGTATTTTTTAGGTACCGCATCAAGGTGTATATCCACCCCATCCGCGAGTTCCCCAACCGCCACGGATATGCCGCCCGCGCCGAAATCGTTACATCGTTTGATAAGCGCGGTAACCGCGGGATTGCGAAACAGACGCTGTATCTTCCGCTCCTCAACCGGATTGCCCTTCTGAACCTCCGCGCCGGATGTTTTAACCGATTCGCCTGTATGCGTCTTTGAAGAGCCGGTAGCGCCTCCGATGCCGTCTCTTCCGGTCTTCCCGCCAACCAGAATCACCGCGTCGCCCGCTTGAGGCTCCTCGCGGCGCACCCATGCCTCCGGTACCGCCCCTATGACCGCGCCGAGTTCCAAATGTTTCGCCACATAGCCGGCGTGGTAAAACTCGGCTACCTGTCCCGTCGCGATCCCTATCTGATTACCATACGAAGAATAGCCCGTAGCGGACTGCCGCGCGATCTGTATCTGCGGCAGTTTGCCCGGCAACGTTTCTTGTGGCTTTCGCCTCGGATCGCCGCACCCCGTGATCCGCATCGCCTGATGGACAAACGCCCTGCCGGAAAGCGGATCGCGGATCGCCCCGCCGAGGCAGGTTGCCGCGCCGCCGAACGGCTCGATCTCGGTTGGGTGATTGTGAGTCTCGTTCTTGAATAGCAAGAGATACGGTTCGGTTTTACCGGTGGCAAATTCGGCTTGCGCCTTGATAGTACACGCATTTATTTCAGGCGATTCATCCACATCGGAAACCAATCCCCGCTTCTTGAGAACCTTGAAGCCGATGGTCGCGATATCCATGAGAGTCAGCGCCCGCGAGTGTTCATCACCATAAACTTCCAGCCGCGCCTTTTTGTATGCGTCAACAGCCTTTTTCAAAGGCGCCTGAACAAGCGGCTCCGTCTCTTTTTCAAAAAAATCAAAGAAATCTTCAAACTCTGTGGTAAATGTCGTGTGTCTGCAATGATCAGACCAGTACGTATCCAGCGCCGTGAGTTCCGCCGCGGTGGGGTCCCTGTGTATAGAAGAAAAATACTGTTTACAGAACAGCATATCGTCAAAAGACATGGCGTACCGTTTCGTCAAGCGGGCAAGTTCACTGTCAGACGCCACCGAAAAACCGCTCATAACCGGAACGTCCTGTACGGAAACCGGCGCGTCTTCCAGAGAAACCGGCATTTCGTGGGACACTTCCTCCGAATCAACGGGATTGATGATATACCGTTTTATTGCGGCGAAAGTTTCTTCGGAAAGCCGCGCCGGACACGTATCTTTTGTCCGCAAAACATATATGCGGGCGGTTTTCACAATGGGACGGACGCCGAACATGAGTTCCGCGCATTGTTCCGCCGAATCCGCCCGCTGATCGTACTGCCCTGTCAGATAGGCGACGCCGAAGTATCGTTCGCCCGTACCGGCGGGAACAGCGCCGCTCGTAAACACCGTATCGCATTGAGGCTCCGAAAAGATAGATGCGATAGCCCGCGAAAACTGTTCTTCATTCAAGCCCTCCACATCGTAGCGGCGCAGGATACGAATTGAGGACAGTTCATCAATGTCAGGGTATTGAACACGGAGGAAAGAAATTATATCAGCCTTCACATGTTCCGCTTCAACGGCAAAGTTCCGCTTCTTCTCGACATACACGCGGTTAATAGACATGGGTACTCCTGTGAATCGTCAAACGTTTTTTTGGCATTGCCAGAGCGCCGCTTTCAGAAAGCTTCAAAAAACTTCAGAAAATACCGTCTTGATCTGATCAAGCAGCCCATACGCCTTGAGAAGCCGCTCCGTCATGCTCTTTGTCTCCGTAAGCGTAACTTTCCCATCGTCTATGGCTAGTATCAGATCATCGGTCAAGCGTTTCGCTGTGCGGGTATGTTCAAGGATGACATTGTACACTTCAAAAAATTCATCGCGCGTCAATTTGTCATCCGCATCGTTCCACCACTCCGGATCGTCAATTTTCATAGTCAGCCTTCTTTACACTCGTACCGCGTACGGCAGTCGCGACCGCTACGGCAACACGAGCGCACAATGAAAAAGTATAGAGAGATACGGGGAAGAAGTCAATGGGTTGGGTTCAACTACCTCCCCGTAAAACGGGGAAGGATTGAACGGCTGGTATGCAACAGGCTCCTTCTTATAGCGGGGAGTTATGATAGAGGGGCAAAGACAACAGAGACACATAGTCAACAACATGCTCATTCGGGAAATTGACATGCGGGACATCAGCGCACTCACGGAGCCGTAATCACGTTATAACATGACATACCAGAGGCGTTTTTCTAATAAGGAAGCATAGGCGGGCGCGTCTGCGCCTTGACAGAGGATCTTGGGCGGCGGCGCCCAAAGGCGCCGAAGTGAGATGTGGGAAGAAGCGGAGCGACTGACCGCATGAGCCCTCATTCTATCGTAAACTTCGATACTTCGCTCATTAACGCTTGTATCCTCTCTCGATTATCCGCGCTTATCCCAGCTACCCGCG
>JAISMJ010000112.1 GCA_031276815.1 Treponema sp. | reverse complement strand
GTCGGCTATATTATCGCCTTCTCCTTTGGCAAAGGCGCCATTGAAGAAGTAGCGCGGTTAAGAAACAAAGAAGACCGCATCATAAAACTGGTAACGGTCGAAGACATAATCCCTATTGCCACGAAGCCCGTAATCGGTGTTCATATCAATGAGTTGGAAAGGGATGTAACGGGCGGAACGTCCGCCGGCTCCCGGAAAATAGAGCTGATCGCGGCGGGGCAAAGCGCCGCCGGCATTGAATTCTACAGTTGGGATTTTTCGTATGATAAAGAAAAAGGATTTAAGCCTTCAATTATTATCGACAAGGAAGGGAAACAAATTGTTTCCCTTAAAACCGGAACGCACAACATAGCGGTCAAGGTTGTTGACAATGACGGGCTTGAAAACGTGGAAATAATTACACTAAAAATAAACGGCGCGGTGGAACAAATCAAATAAAGAGCGGAGAAAATAATTCGGTCTGTAGGGAATAGGAGATGTGTATCTGAACACCTCCTACAACATTTTACGACATCGCGATGAGTATCATAGGATATTAGAATTAGTCAGCATACGCCGGATACGCGATTAGTTATACGTCAAAGGGATAGTTGCGTTTTCTATAATGCTATAGTTTTCGCAGAATTTCCAGCGGCTTTAAGGTTCCCGCCCTTCTTGCGGGCAGATACGAAGCGGCTATTGAACATAGCACGGTAAAAACCCCGATAATGAGAATCGTGAGCCAGTCAATGATGATAGGAAATTCCTCAAGATAGTAATTGGAATCAAGCAGCTTGAATGTTCCGGTTCTGAAGCCGGATGTAAAGACGTTGATAACGGTTTCAATCGCTCTGATGATATGATTTACGGACAATCCGATGCAAAGTCCCGCAGTTATACCCGTTATTGCCCCGATAAGCCCGGTGATGAAAGCCGCCCATACGAAGATACCGCTGGTGAACGCCGGGCTTGCGCCTGTAGCTTTGAGAACCGCGATGTCCCGCTGCCGCTCAATCGCCAGCATGGACGTTGCGGAAGACACATTGACAGCCGCTATGATTACAATAAGCGCCGTGATGAACAGCAAAATCTGACGGGTCGATTCATAGGAACTGTATTGGGCAAGCTGCATCTCCTTCCATGTGTACACGCCATACCCCGCGCCCAAGAGGGGGGACAGGGAATGGACGAAGGAATCGGCGTCTTGGTACGGTTCGTTGATTTTAAGCAGAAGAAACGAATTTGAAGCGCCGGTATCCATAAATATACGCTTCCCCGCGTTATAGGTTATTATACACCACAGCGCGTCTATTTCGTGGTACCCTGCGGAAATAACGGCTTTTACCTTGAATGGGGTTATGCGCGGCACGCTCCTGCCGTCATCGGTAAGCCGCACGGTCATAAGCTGTACCATGTCTCCCGCTTCCGCTCCAATGGATTCCGCCAAAGTTTCGCCAAGAAACGCCTCATTGTCAGCCTCAAAATGAGCGTCTCCAGAGACGGTTTCTAAAAATGCAGCCGTGCCTTCGTCTTCCCAAAAATCGCTTTCTATCGCCCGTATTGAAGCGCCCGCTTTTCCCTTGCCGCCTACCAGTACGCCCATGCCTTGTTGTTCTATCCATAGCCCCCGCACCCCGTCCAAGTCAGCAGTTTTGTCTTTTATCTCTTCAAGGCTCTCGTCTCCGGCAAAGTCGTACACCTGCACATGACCGGTTCCCAGTTCCAGATACCTGTCCGTGATGCCGCGGATCATGCCATCCGCCACGATAAGAGTAACGATGATGGGGACAAGGCTCACCGCTATACCGGCGGCCGCCCCGCGTAAATACCTGCCGCCTTCCTTCGCCCTGCCGAGAAGATAGCGGATTGCGATAAAGAAATCCGCATGGTTCACCGCAAGACCCCGGCTTCCAGCGTATAACGGTATTGGGCGCGGCTTGCGACCGTTTCATCATGCGTTACCACGATGAGAGTTTTGCCCCATTTCTGTGACGTTTCGTAGAGCATTTCCGTAACCATGCCGCTATTATCGGGATCGAGGTTTCCGGTGGGTTCATCGGCAAGGATAATGCTGGGATCGTTTACCAGCGAACGCGCAACGGCGACCCGCTGCCGCTCGCCGCCTGAAAGTTGGGACGGATAATGTCCGATACGGTCATTGAGTTTCACATCCGAGAGCAACGCTCGCGCCTTTTCAATGGCGGCTTTCTTTTTCATGCCGAACATGTAGGCGGGGAGCATCACGTTTTCCAAAGCGGTAAAGTCTTTGAGAAGGTAGTGAAACTGGAAAATAAAGCCCACCTGACGGCTCCGGTATGCGGACAGCTTTTTCTCGGAGAGACCCGTGATTTCCATACCTGCCACCATAACGGAACCGGAATCGCTTTTATCAAGACCGCTCAAGACATTAAGCAAGGTGCTTTTTCCGCTTCCACTTTGTCCGGTTATTGCAACAGACGCCGCCTGTTCCACTGTGAAACTCACGCCGCGCAGTATGTAGAGCGTCTCTACGCCTGATATGTAGTTTTTTACTAGATTTTCTACTGTAACAATAGCGCTCATATTCTCCTACTCAACCGCAAAATTGTACACTACGCTTTGAATATTCTCGTTTACATCATGGGTAAGGATTTCCAGCGCCGACTGACCTCGTGTAAAAACCGCATCTCCCAGTTCAAAGACAGACATCCCTGCGTACACTTGTTTGACCGGTACGAGTCCATTCCGGTATATCCACAAGATTCCGTCTCGCGCCGAAAAGGTTTCCAGCGTTATGGCGCCGACTTCACGCCCATTTAATGAACAGATGATCCTGAATGGCGCAAGCGTCGCTTCACCCAATGCCGTGAAATCCGCTACTGTAACGAAAACCGTGTAACGCCCCTGACTCATGGCTTTGATCTGCGAAGGATCGAGGCTTCTGTTTGATGCGCTTTGCAACCGTACCGATTGAATGAGCGGCGCCCGTGTATCGGGAAGATGGGAGACTATCATGGCGGGGTTTACCCACTGCCTTTCTTTACGATCAAACAGAGAGAAATAAAAACCAGTTTCTTTAGCCCAGCCGGAATTTCCCGCCGCAGCGATAACCATGTTTTTTTCAATGGTGGTAGGAAGGCGGAGCTTTTTTTTGTCATCAAGCCGGCTGTACATACTGATAAGCCCATCCCCATGATCTATGGCTATCCATGTTCCAAGCGGCGAGGGGAGGCGGGACGCCGTATCGGAAGCGTCTCTTCTGAAAAGGATTTCTCCTGTTTCCGCAGCCCTAATGACGCCTTCGCCCATAAATGAATCGCCAAGATACGGCATTCCCTTGTTGTCCGCGCCGAAGTTCCCGATGAGAATCGCGTCGGACGAGGGATACTCCATAGCGGGAACCATAAATGTTATAATGCATATTATGGAAATAAATAGGGGGAGTATCCGTGAATAGGTGCCGGGCATCCGCTCCCGCCTTGCATGTGGTACATTCATATCCGCATCCTACCGTTTAACAATTTCAAAAGAGGCAAGGCTTGTCCCGCCGCCTATGTAGAGAATGGAATCCTGCCTGCCCAAAAAAAATGAATCGCTTTTAAACGGAGCTTTGTGCATAAGGATATCCGGAAATTTGATAGTTACCAGTTGTTTTTGCTCGCGGTCTTGGGCGAGCAGAAGAAAAAGCAATTGCTCGCCGCCCGTTTCATCCATAGCGATTATTTCACCGTTAAGGGGTACGGTCAAGCTTTTCCGGAACAGTATTTCATAGACTCCAAGACCGGTTTCCCGTTCAAAAGCAATCCGGTTGTCATTATCAACAAAAGCAATATGTACAGGATGCCGGAACCCTTTTCCCAGAAACTCGTGATAGGTTACACGGTACTCATTATTCAAAGACTCGCTCAAACGTTCCATAAGGAGAAACCGTTGTTCATCAATACCCGAAATAACGGCGAATTTTGAGCCGTCTTTTGAGAAAGCGCAGCCTAAAATACTCGAAAGACGAGAGCCTCCGGGTTCAAAGAGAAACACACGCTTTCCTTCACTATTAAGTATTTCCACCACGCCGTCCAAAGAACCGGTGAGTATCAGTCCATTTGCCGCATCAATACAGGTGAGCGGCGCTGCAAAGTCGTACGTCCACACTACCTTTCCTTTGCCGTCAAGAGACACGATAGAATTTTGTTCATTATTGATTAAAAACACCTTTTTATCCAGAAACAACGGGTAGCCTTGCGTCATTTGTTTCTCGCTCTGCGTGCTGTCCGCCATTTCTATAGACAAAACCGGCGCATGTACCGGATTGTAAACTTCAATGCGATCAGGAATCGGTTTATATTCAGCCCAATAATCATCGGATAAAGATATATACCCATTTTTTTTTCGGTTGATGGTGAAATTTCCATCTTTATCCGCATAACCGAAATATTCCCCAAGCTGAAACGGCAAAAGCGGACCGCTTTTTGCGTACGCTTCTAGTGCGGCGTCCGGCGCAACCGGATATGTTGTAGCCAGAGATTTTATCCATCGCGGCGTGAGTATCATTTCTTCCGGTATAGGTTGAGCCACGCCGAAAACATACAGGATAAAAAGCGCAAAACCGCCGCCAATAAAAATCAGCTTTTTTTTGTCAGTCACAAAACTACCTTTTCAATTTTTCTACTTTTTTACTATATTTACTATATAGGAAGAAAAGGAATATGTCAATGATATGGCATAGCGGGCAACGGAGAGGCGGTATATACGAGTCATTTCCAGTATATCCGCGAGATAAGAACCTCCTACATTCAGATGAAAGGGCTACCATACAAATCGTGGATCAGCTTCAGAATCATAACATAGACATAGTATCCGCTAAAAACTCCTTTAGAGTGTTTAATAAGGAGGACAACAGCGTTTTTGCATAACAATAGAATGAAATTTCAGAAATCATACATATTATACGAGATATTGTTCTTATTAATACTTTTTAGTAGTTTTTTTCTTTATTTATACATTTATGTATGTTACTGTTACGCGAGGCGTACCGCCAGCCTCAAAGCGAGATCTTTTTTTAAGAAGCGACTGTATGTCCTGTTCGGAAAACTATGCCTAAAAAACACTCAAGCCATAGCGGAAAAGGGCGCGTACTATGGGGAATCTCTATCATTTCAGTCTGTATCGGTTTGTTATCTTATGTATGTAACCGGTAGGATGGATGCTTGCGGTATTCTGCGGTAGTCCCATGCCGCATATCTGTCATGCTATCACATAGTTTACAGGATATTGGCATACTATTTGCTTTTATTATCTGTATAATTTTTTATGAATGCTAGTAAGGAGTTTTTTAATGTCTCAAGTCATTGACTTTACCAAAACCCCTATAGAAGAACTCTATGGGGTGAATTGTTTCTCTAACGCCGTTATGAAGGAACGGTTGCCAAAAAGTATTTACAAGGAAATTCTCGCGGTACAGGCGGGGGAGAAAGAGTTGACGCTGGAAGCCGCGGAAGTAGTTGCCGCAGCCATGAAAGAGTGGGCTATTTCCAAAGGCGCTTCGCACTATACGCATTGGTTCCAGCCGCTTACCGGACTTACCGCTGAAAAACACGATTCTTTTATTGCCCCCACCAGCGACGGCAGGGTGCTGCTGGAATTCTCCGGCAAAGAGCTTATCAAGGGCGAACCGGATGCGTCGAGTTTCCCGTCCGGCGGTTTGCGGGCAACTTTTGAGGCGCGCGGCTATACCGCATGGGACGTAACCAGCCCCGCGTTTCTGAAACAGGACAATACCGGTACCACCCTGTGTATTCCAACCGCCTTTATCAGTTACTATGGGCAGGCGCTTGACAAAAAGGTACCGCTTCTGCGCTCCATTGCCGCGCTCGGCAAACAGTCCATCCGTGTGCTACGGGCGCTTGGCAATGAAACCACCAAACACGTCTTTACTACGATGGGTCCCGAACAGGAATACTTTCTCATTGACAAAAACTATTACGATGCGCGTCCCGATCTCATACTTACCGGACGCACGGTATTTGGCGCTCTGCCTGCAAAGGGACAAGAGCTTGAGGATCACTACTTCGGCGCGATAAAAGAACGGGTCGCCGCATTCATGCGGGAGCTGAACTACGAGCTGTGGAAAGTGGGGATTCCCGCAAAAACTCAGCACAACGAAGTTGCGCCGAATCAGTTTGAGATTGCGCCCGTGTATGCGACCACCGCATGGGCTACAGATGCGAACCAGCTTGTTATGGAAACTCTCAAGACTGTGGCGCGGCGGCACGGCATGGAAGCTATCCTGCATGAAAAACCCTTTGCCGGTGTGAACGGTTCCGGTAAACACAACAACTGGTCTATCAACACGGATGACGGTCTTAATCTTTTGGAGCCGGGTAAAAATCCCGAAACCAACGCCCGCTTCCTCCTGTTCGCCGCGGCTGTTGTTGAAGCGGTTGATCGCTATGCGCTTCTTATCCGATCTTCGGCGGCAACCTCGGCAAACGATCACCGCTTGGGCGCGAATGAGGCTCCCCCTGCTATTATTTCCATCTTCTTCGGCGGACCGCTCACCGAAATTCTCGAAAATATTGCGGATGGGAAACCTATCATCCATTCGGAAACCGGCGAGCAGATCAAACTCGGCGTAACGAGCCTGCCGTCTCTCCCCAAAGACGTATCCGACCGCAACCGCACAAGCCCCTTTGCCTTTACCGGCAACAAATTTGAGTTCCGCATGGTTGGATCTTCTCAATCCATCGCCACGCCGAATACCTATCTCAATATTGCGGTAACGCAAGTCTTGAGCGAATTTGCGGACAAACTCGAAAAAGCGTCTGATAAGAATGTAGCGATACTTGACATCATCAAGGAATCCTACGGTAAGCACCGCCGCGTCGTGTACAACGGCAATGGGTATTCCGAAGAATGGGTGAAGGAAGCTGAACGCCGCGGTCTTCCCAACGTGCGAAACACGCCCGATGCGCTTTCGGTTCTTGTGCAAAAAGAAATCATTGCGCTCTTTGAAAAGCACGGCGTACTCACGAAAGAAGAATTGGAGAGCCGCTACCACATCTACCTTGAGAAATATTCCAAACAGATCAATATTGAAGCTGGCGTTATGGTTGATATTGCCAAGCGCCAGATTTTCCCAGCCGTTACCGCGTATGCGGGTCATCTTGCCAAAGAAGCCGCTCAGCTTGCCGCCATCGGCGCGACCAATGTTCCGCAGGCAAAACAGACGAAACGCATAGCGGAACTCGCCGCGGAACTTTTTGATGAGATTGGGAAATTAGAAATCGTCCTTACCGAGGCGCAAGAAAAGGAAGAGCCGTTTGTTCAGGCGAAAGCCTATTTTGAAAAGGTAAAACCCGCGATGGACGCCGTGCGCTCCAAAGCGGACGCGCTTGAGAAGATCGCCCCCAAAGCGGTCTGGCCCCTTCCCGGTTACGAAGAACTGTTGTTTAAGCTGTAGTTATTACCGTCATACGCCCACGGCTAAACCCGTGGGCTTGTGTATGTTCCATCCCTTCACACGGTCCCTGCTCCAAGACTTTCACCCCCTCCGTTGAATAGCAGTCGGCGCTTTTTATCCGCCAGTATCTCTCTTCCACATCCGATTCCGGGATATCATCAGCCCTTGTTTTGAAGGCGTCTCAAAAGCATCTATCTTGTTTCGTCCGGTCTAGCAGCGATATTCTCCAAATTGTTCTCTTTCCCTATTGACACTTTTTACATGATGTAATATAGTTGCTCTACCTATAGCAAGTCGCCATAGTACACTATGAAGGAGGAAATTATGTTGACAGATATTCATGCGTTTCTAGTGTACGGCGCTATAGCCCCCAATCCCCCCCCCCCCCCCATTATAACTTAATTTTATTCAGGAA